>JBFHFG010000091.1:0-8539 GCA_041583815.1 Halovulum sp. | reverse complement strand
GAGTCGTAGCCGTAGCCCATGTTCATCAGCAGACCGCCGATGTTGGCATAGCCAAGACCCGTGGTGCGGAACTTGTAGGACAGCTCGGCAATCGAGGGGCTGGGGAACTGCGCCATCATCACGCTGATTTCCAGCGTCAGCATCCAGATCCGGGTGGCGTGCACATAGCCGTCGACGTCGAACTGGCCGTCCTTGAGGAAGGTCAGCAGGTTCATCGACGCCAGGTTGCAGGCGGTGTCGTCCAGGAACATGTATTCCGAGCACGGGTTCGAGCCGCGGATCGGCCCGTCCGCCGGGCAGGTGTGCCAGGAATTGATCGTGTCATGGAACTGGATGCCCGGATCGGCGCAGGCCCAGGCCGCATGGCCGATCTGCTGCCACAGGTCGCGCGCCTTGACGGTCTTGGCGACCTTGCCGTCGGTCCGGCGGATCAGTTCCCAGTCGGCGTCTTCACGTACGGCCTTGAGGAAGGCGTCGGTCACGCGGACGGAGTTGTTGGAATTCTGCCCCGACACCGTGAGGTACGCGTCCGAATCCCAGTCCGTATCGTAGGTCGGGAACTCGATCGAGGTGTACCCCTGCTCGGCGTACTGAAGGATACGCTTCACATAGGTGTCGGGGATCATGGCCTTGCGGGCCGTCTTGATGGCGGCCTTCAGGCCGGTGTTCTTTTTAGGGTCCAGGGCATCGGCTTCGGCCCCGTCCCAGGTGCGCACGGCTGCAAAGATATCGTTCAGACGTGCTTCGTGGACCTTAGAGCCCGCGACCAGGGAAGCGACCTTCTGCTCTTCGATCACTTTCCAGTTGATGAACTCTTCGATGTCCGGGTGATCCATATCGCAGATCACCATCTTCGCTGCCCGACGGGTTGTCCCGCCTGATTTGATCGCGCCAGCGGCACGATCGCCGATTTTCAGAAAGCTCATCAGCCCCGACGAGCGGCCGCCGCCGCCCAGCGGCTCGTTCGAACCGCGCAGGCTGGAAAAGTTGGTGCCGGTACCCGAGCCGTACTTGAACAGCCGTGCCTCGCGGGTCCACAGGTCCATGATGCCGCCATCGTTCACCAGGTCGTCCTTGACCGACTGGATGAAGCAGGCATGCGGCTGCGGATGCTCGTAGGCGCTTTCCGAACGGGTCAGCTTGCCGGTCTTGTAGTCCACATAGAAGTGGCCCTGCCCCGGACCGTCGATGCCATAGGCCCAGTGAAGGCCTGTGTTGAACCACTGCGGGCTGTTCGGGGCACCCATCTGGCTGGCCAGCATGTGGCGCATCTCATCGTAATAGGCGCGGGCGTCGGCCTCGGTGGTGAAATAGCCGCCCTTCCAGCCCCAGTAGGTCCACGCGCCGGCCAGCCGATCGAATACCTGCCGGGCGCTGGTCTCGCTGCCGTAGCGCTCGTCCTCGGGCAGTTTGCTCAGCGCGGCCTCGTCAGGCACGCTGCGCTGGATGAATGCAGGCACGCCTTTCTCGGCGACCTTCTTGGTGGCGGCGGGCACGCCAGCCTTGCGGAAATACTTCTGCGCCAGAACGTCCGATGCGACCTGGCTCCACTTCGCGGGAACCTCGATGTCGCTCAGGGTGAAGACGACCGACCCGTCCGGATTACGGATCTCGGACGAAGTCTTGCGGAACTCGATACCACCGTAGGCGCCAGTTTCCTTACGGGTAAAAGTGCGTTCGATCTTCATGCGTCTGCCCCTTAGTAGACGTAGTCCTGTTGTCGGTAGCGGACCGTTGTCCGCCACCGGGCCTCGGCATGTCGCCGCGCCGTTATTGGATGTTCCCGGCATATCGTGAAGGACACCAGATCTGGTGGATCGCCGCCGGGTCCCTACAAACTGCCGTGATGGCCCCACACGGTCAACGGAATTTTTGCAGTTTCCCGCTACTCTTTGTGGTTGACGCATATCCGCGCGCTAGATGTAGCGGCGTTAAGATTCGCGAAGGTTAACGCGAGCCGCGCAAAGCCAAGCAAAAAAGGGATCGGCAGGCGCCATCCTGTTAACCTCCGCCACTACATGTGGCGTGCCTCCGTAATGGACACACCACGCGGTCACGCGCCATCAAGGGGGTGGCGTATGCCCCGGCGGCCACATGACCCGAGTCGCACGCCCCTTCAGCGACCACCAGATGTCGGTTTGAACCAAGCACCCCCGTCCCCGCCCGTTATCGTGATTCCCGGACACGCACCGCGCGAAGGGGGGCGATATGCTGGAACTCGGAACGCTGGCACGCGAACTTGCGGCGGTCACCCGCCCGGTGGGCGAGGCACGGGGCCTGCCAAGCGCGCTCTACACCGACGCGGCCGCGCTGGAGCTCGAACGCAAGCGCGTGTTCTCGGACGGGTGGGCCTGCATCGGCCTCGGTAGCGATGCCCCGGCTCCGGGCGATGTCTGCCCGGTGGACCTGCTGGGTATGCCCCTGCTGCTGGTGCGCGACAAGACCGGCACCCTGCGCGTGTTCGAGAATGTCTGCCGCCACCGCGGCATGATCCTGGTGGCGCAGAAACGCAATGTCGGCGGCGTGATCCGTTGCCCCTACCATTCCTGGTGCTACAGCCATAACGGACAGCTGCGCGCCACGCCCCATGTCGGCGGGCCGGGCATCAACGTCCATGACAGTATCGCGCCGCAGGACACCGGGCTGACGCCGGTGCGGTCGGGCGTGTTCATGGACATGGTGTTCGTCAACATCTCGGGAACGGCACCCGACTTCGATACCTGGATCGCGCCGCTGCGCACCCGCTGGGCCGATTTCGCGGACCGCCCGCTTCACCACGCGGCAGGATCGGGCTTTTCGCTCGACGTCGCGTGCAACTGGAAACTCGCGATCGAGAACTACTGCGAAAGCTACCACCTGCCCTGGGTGCACCCGGGGCTGAACAGTTATTCCCGGCTCGAGGATCACTACCATATCGAACACCCGGGCGCGTTCTCCGGTCAGGGCACGCGCGTCTACGCGCCAGCCCAGGACGGCACGCCGTTTCCCGACTTTCCCGACCTGCCAAAGGTCTGGGACAGACAGGCAGAATACGTGGCGCTCTATCCCAACGTGATGGTCGGGATCCACCGCGACCACATGTTCGCGATCCACCTCGACCCGCTGGCACCGGACCGCACGGTCGAACGGGTCGAGATCTACTACACCACGCCCGAAGCGGCCAATGGCCCCGATATGACCACCGAACGCACCGCCAATGCCGCGCGCTGGAAAGAGGTCTTTGTCGAGGACATCTTCGTGGTCGAGGGCATGCAGCGTGGTCGCCGCGCCCCCGGTTTCGACGGCGGCCGTTTCTCGGCGGTGATGGACAGCCCGACGCACTGCTTCCATGACTGGCTCGCACGCAGACTTGGCTGAGGCGGCGTCACTCGACGCCGAGCTGCGCCGCCTGCATGGCAGCGGCGACGCGCGCGCCCTGACCACCCTGCATCTTCAGGCGGCTGCCCTGATGCCCGCCCCCGGCGCGCGGCGCTTTCACCTGACCCACGCGTGGGTCTACGCGCTAGTCGCCGGGGATTCGGAGCGTGTCGACCACCTGGAACGCGAACTGCGCGCGGCAGGCGGGCTCTGACGCCCTTCGCGGGCGGCGGGCCCCGTTCCGGCCACCCGGCCGGGATGGGGAGGAAGATCCTGGCGCCGAAGGCGCCTCCGCCGGATCCCCCGGATCACTCCGGCGCGATCTCCAGTTCCAGCCGCTGGCGATAGGGCGCGTCGGGCGTCGCGATGATCGACGGCCAGTCCGGCCGGTTCAGGCTGTCAGGGAAATGCTGCGCCTCCAGGCAGACGCCGCCGAATGGACCATAGGTTTCTCCGTCATGCCCCGGCACCCCGATCTGCATCGGCTGCGCGGTGAACAGCTGGATCCCCGGCTGATCCGTCCACAGGCGCAAGCGCAGGCCGGTCTCGTCCGATGCCAGTTCCGCCGCCGGTACGCCGGCGTCGCGCCCCTCGTCCAGCACCAGGTTGTGATCCGCGCCCAGGCGCTTCGGATCGGCATCGCCGATGCGCGCCTCGCTGCGGAAATCCAGCTGCGTTCCGGCCACGTCGGCGAACACGCCGGTCGGGATCAGCGTGTCGTCCACCGGCGTATAGCGTGATGCTGCAACCCGCAGCCGGTGCCCCAGGATATCGCCCCGGCCGTTCAGGTTGTAATAGTTGTGCTGCGCCAGGTTGATCGGCGTGGGTCGATCCGGATCGCCCGCCATCTCGATTGCCAGCCGCGCACCGTCCAGCGCGAAGCGCACCTCGAATTCGACATTGCCTGGATAGCCCATTTCGCCATCGGGGCTGGAGTAGCGCAGGATCACCGCGTTGGGCCCGTCGCCGGCCATTTCCCACAGCCGCTTGCCCAGGCCCTCGGGGCCGCCGTGCAGGTGGTTCGGGCCGTTGTTGATCGGCAGATTCCAGGTCTTTCCGTCCAGGGTGAAGCGCCCGTTCGCGGTGCGGTTCGCCACCCGGCCCGCGATGATGCCGAAGCTTTTCGAATGCTCGGGATAGGGTGCGAACCGCTCGAACCCCAGCACGCAGGGAACCTCGCGGTCCTGTGCCGGGACGCGCCAGTCGCGGATCACGCAGCCGTAGTTCAGGATCGCGATGCGCGCGGCGCCGCTGTCCAGAACCGCCTCCTCGACCGTGGCGCCCTCGTACGCGCCGATGCTGCGAATGGTGGTCATGGTCCTGCCGTTCTCCCTGGTGTGGCGCGGTCCCGCGCCCTGATGATCCATGCGCCGTCTGCCGCCCCTGCCCGATCTGGGCAAAGCCGGTCCGGTCGTCGGTATATCGCAGGATCAGGCGGGATGCGCAGCGAAAATCGCCGCGGAGCACCAGGGCGGGCTCAGGGGAATAGCCACCCTGGCCTGATCGCGCGGCCGCCCAGTTCGGGGGACGGCGGCCGCGCGTGCGGACCGCGGCTGGCAACGTGGTCCGTGGGGGAACCCTACATGGAGGCGACGACGTGGGTGTCGCCACCGCGTATCCAGACCTCGACCCGCTGGTTCGTGCGCCGCCCCTCCGCCGTCGTATTGCAGCCGACGGGGGCGATCTGGCCAAATCCGAAGACCGTGACACGGGTCGTTGCGGCCGCGCTATCGGAGCCCTCCACCGACGCCCCGCCGATCCCGTAGGCCGCCAATTCCGCCGCCACCTGTTCGGACCGCTGGCGCGACAACGCCCGGTTGCCATCGAACGAGCCGCGATCGTCGGTGAACCCGGCCAGCGCGATCCGCGTCCCGGCGGGCTGCCGGTCCAGGTAGGCCACCAGCCGTTCGAGGTCGCGACGGCCCTGCGCATCAAGCCGCGCCGAGGTGGCGTCGAACCGCAGCGTCACCGAAAGACGTTCCCACTGCGGGGCGATTTCAAGGAACTCGGCCATCTTCGCGGCCTCGTAGCTGCCCGTGCTGCCATCCATGTCGATCCGGACACGCTCGGCCACGGTGTCCAGCGCGGCCCGCTCGACATCCATGCCCAGGAAACCCGCCTTGACGATGGCCCCGTCCGCGCGGGGCGTGGCCACGAAAGAGAAGAAGTCGCGAACGTCGGCGTTCAGCGTATCCTCGCGCGCATAGAGATAGAGGTGACGGCTCAACGGGTACTCACCGGTCTTGGCGGCGAACCCGGTCGGAGACGTGGCGATCCCGCAGGCCGAAGCCAACGGAACCGCGCGCGCCCCCCGCTCGAAACTGTGGCGGACATAGCCGATGGCGCCGGGGGTCGCCGTCACCGCTTCGGCGATGGCCGCGTCGCTGGACGCCGTGGCCAGCCCTTTTGCAGCCGCCAGCGCACCCAGCACGCGATCCTCGAAATAGGTCCGGGACGGGCTGCCCGGTGCGGCGGCATAGATCGTCAGCGGCAGATCCTCTCCGCCCAATTGGCGCCAGTTGGTCACGCGCCCCGAATAGATATCGGCCAGTTGCGCCATCGACAGCGACGCCACCGGGTTCGACGGATGCACGATCACCTTGACCGGATCCGCGGCGACCACCCGTTCCTGGTTATCGTTGACCATGTTGCCGCCCCCCGCCGCACGCAGTGCCTGCGCTTCGGCCGGAAGGATGCGGCGGTCGGCCAGTGCGACATGGGCCTCGCGTTCGGCCAGTTGCATCAGCCCGTCCTCGGTGTCGGTGCTTCGGATCAGGTAGGACGCGACCGGCGCGCCGAAGCCGGAATCCGCGACCAGCGTGGCGACCTGCTGATCCTCGCGTCCACCCAGCGGCACTACAGAGGTATCGGCCTCGCGGGTTGCACCCCAGGCGGTCACCAGCATCGGCAACAAGTCCTGCCCAATCAGGCCCGATCCGGCAAAGACTAGGTCCGCATCCAGCATCTCTGTTTCGGGACAGGCCGCACCACGGCACTCCATCTGCCGGGCAGACAGGCGCAGTTCGCCCAATTGCGTCCGCAACCGGTAGAACCCGTCACTGAAGCCAATCAGTTCTCCTGAAATCTCGGCAGAACCGGTCCTGTCCTTCAGGACCACCTCGTTCGCCGCCGCCGTGCCTGCGCAGGCTGTGGCGATCACCGTCGCGGCCTGCACCAGAAGGCTCCCCAGCCTCATGCGATACGACATCGCGCTACCTCCTAACCGGAATGGTTACGAAACTCAGGGCCTTACCCGCCCATGCACGAATTACTCACTGAAACCCGACGTTAAGGTCCAAATCGATCAAATTTGCGGCACGGATAAAACGCCTTCACTTTCCAATATATTTGGATAAATAGCGGCGATTACGCTGCCCATTTGGGCAACGCCACCCGATTTTCGCCATATTTCAAGAATCGTTCACGGTTGATTCGAAGTTTCCGTCCCACCCTAGGGATATTCACGGCCTCACTAGGGAAACCCGGTAAATCCCAAGCGTTTCCCGACTGAAAAGACGCGCCCGGCGACAATGTTCGACCGGTGACTTGCAAACGGGGTACTTGGATGTTCAAATACTGGAAAAGGTGTACGGACCGCATCGGCGGAAAACGCGCACCGCTGACAGGCGAATGACTACCGATAAAGCGACAAGAGGCTCGTCCAGCGTGACCGCGGGCAGAGACCATGGCAGTGACGCCCCCTGCCTCTGTCGGGCCGGTTCGTCTCCGGACCGATCGACACCCGGCAGACTGGACACGCGTCTGCGGTCGGGCGTCGGTTAACGAATAATTGTCCAGTGATTGGGCAAACTGACTTGGACAAAGGCCCGACAAAACCGTAGGCGCGCGGATCGGGTGAACGAACGGTACATCCGCATGGTTCAGGGTGTTCCAGGATGAACGAGACCGAAGAAAATATGACAGCACTGGGAGCACAAATCGCAGCCCTGCCCATCGGGAAGGACGGCAAGGGACGGATCAAGATCCTGATGATCACCTCGCGTGATACGGGCCGCTGGGTCCTGCCCAAGGGGTGGACGATGAAAGACAAGACCCCCTGGGCCGCAGCCAAGATCGAGGCGCTCGAGGAAGCAGGCGCCGTGGGCTATGTCGCCGACGAAAGCATCGGGGTCTATCACTACGACAAGGTGCTGGACAATTCCGACAGGTTGCCCTGCCGCGTGCGCGTCTACCCGATGATGATCGAACGGCTGCGCCGGAACTGGAAAGAGCGCGGACAGCGCAAGCGGCGCTGGTTCACCCCTAAGGCCGCGGCCAAGCGTGTGGACGAACCCGAACTGGCGGCCCTGCTGCGCAGCCTTGCGGAAAAGCCGCATCGCCAACCGGTGGTCGGCCCATTGCTGAAAGGCAAGTAAGCGCCATGCAGGCCGCGCAACGCGCGCGGGCTTGCCGCCCGACGGTCCACACGGCATAGACGCATCGGTATCCGCTGCCGTCGCCGAAAGGATCCGCACATGTCCGCGCCCCGCTGCCAGCCCGCCGCATCTCATTTCGTTGATGGCCAACCGCTCGAGGATGCCGCCGGCACCCCGTTCGAGTCGCGCTATCCCGCCACCGGCGAGGTGATCGCCAGGCTGCACGCCGCCACCGACGCGGTGATCGAAGCCGCCATCGCCTCGGCACGGCGGGCGCAGGCCGATTGGGCCGCGCGCCCCCCGGCGGAGCGCGGACGTGTCCTGCGCCGCGCGGCCGACCTGATGCGCGACCGCAACCGCGCCCTGTCCGAACTCGAAACGCTGGATACCGGCAAGCCGATTTCCGAAACGCTGGTGGCCGACGCTGCCAGCGGTGCGGATTGCCTGGAGTATTTCGGCGGCCTGGCCGCCACCCTGACCGGAGAGCATATCCCGCTGGGCACCGACTGGGCCTATACAAGGCGCGAACCGCTGGGCATCTGCCTTGGGATCGGCGCGTGGAACTACCCGATCCAGATCGCCAGCTGGAAGGCCGCACCGGCGCTGGCCTGCGGCAATGCGATGATCTTCAAACCCTCCGAGGTGACGCCGCTCAGCGCGCTGGCCCTGGCCGAAATCCTGGTGCAGGCCGGGGCGCCCGCGGGCCTGTTCAACGTTGTTCAGGGCCTGGGCCCGACCGGCGCGGCCCTGGCCTCGCACCCGGAGATCGCAAAGGTCTCGCTGACCGGTTCGGTGCCGACGGGCCG
>JBFHFG010000090.1:0-8546 GCA_041583815.1 Halovulum sp. | reverse complement strand
GGTCATGGGGGCGCCCGGCAAGGTCGTCCGCGAACTTGACGAGGCCGCACGGCAGGGCCTGCTGGACTCGGCCGAGAAATACCGCCGGAACATGCGCAGGTTCCGCACCGGCCTGTCGCCCGCCATGCTGCGGGCATGACATTCCGGCACGATCGCTCAGGGCAGGCCGGCCGGCCCGCAGGCCGCGCGTCGGGGTCTGTGGGATCAGACCGTCAGCCCCGCGACGTCAAGCGTCAGGCCGTCATCGCGCATCTGTCGGTTCAGGCGAAGGCCCTGATCGGCCAGGATCTGTCCCAGCAGCAGGAACTGGACCTCGCCGGGCGCCAGATGCGCGGGCGCGGGTGCGCCCCCGGCGATGGCCCACAGCGGTTCGATATCGCGCAGACGCGTTGTCCTGGTATCGATGTGGAACCCGGTGTCGGTTACGTTGGCGCGGATGTCGCCGCCCAGCGGCAGCGCCATGTCCTGGCACAGCAGCGCCAGCAGCATCAGCTTGGCGGTCAGCCGCGGCACCTGGGCGCTGTCGGCGTCGATGGCGATCCGCGTGCGGCCGCCGCCCATCATCGCCTCGACCCCCGCTTGCAGGTCGGCCAGCGGGATTCGCGTTCCCGGCGGCGTCGCGCCGAAGGCGATGCGGAAACAGCGCAGGCGCGCGGTGGCGGAATTGACGCTGTCGCCGATCAGCGACAACTCGGGCGAGGTCTGGCCCAGGGTTTCGGACAACAACTCCACCCCGTTCGAGATCGCGCCGATCGGGCTGATCAGGTCGTGGCAGATCCGGGTGCTGACAAGGGCCGAGATTCGTCCGGCGGTGATGTCCCCCGCCGGGTCGTTCGCGCCGCTCATGCGGGGCACCTGAAAGGGGCGGGCGCGGCATGAACGAGTTCCTGGAACCCGGCATGCTGGTCCGTCACCCTGACCGACCCGATTGGGGGCTGGGACAGGTGCAGTCGGTCATCGGCGACCGTATCACGGTGAATTTCGAACATAGGGGCAAGGTCGCTATTGATGGGCGAAACGTGACGTTGCTACCCGAAACTGACCCGGGCAACCGGTGACGTCAACAATCCACCATTATCGTTAACGCGGAATTAACAGCGCTGGACAGGGTTTGCGGGGCGATGGTTGCTTCAGAGGCGGCTGTCGCATATGCACGGGGCGCGCGCCCGCGACTTGCCCGGGCGCCGGCGACGGACGGGCACCGACCGGGAAGGGCAGATGCAACTCGACGCAAGCCGTTTCGACATCAGGCTGGCTGAAAGCGACGCCGAAGTGGCGGCCGCGCAGCGGCTGCGCTATCGCGTCTTCGTCGAGGAGATGGGCGCACCCGCGGCCGATGCCGACCACGCACTGCGTTTGGAAAAGGACCAGTTCGACGCCTATTTCGATCACCTGATCATGATCGACCGCCACCGCGACACGCCCGATCCGCTGGACCGGGTCGTCGGGGTCTACCGCCTGCTTCCCGGCGAACGGGCACGCAGCGCCGGCGGGTTCTATGGTGCGGGCGAATACGACCTGACCCCGCTCGAGATACAGCCGCGCAAGACGCTGGAACTGGGCCGCTCATGCGTGGCGGCCGAGTATCGGGGCAGTGCCGCGATGCATCTGATGTGGACCGCGTTGGCCCAATACGTGACCGAACGGGGGATCGAGATCCTGTTCGGCGTCGCGTCGTTCCACGGCACGGACCCGGGTGCCATTGCCCCGGCACTCAGCTATCTGCACCAGCGGCACCTGGCGCCGCCCGACCTGCGCGTGCGCGCCCAGCCCGAGGGCTTCGTGGCGATGGACCGGCTGCCCGACGGCGCGTTTGAGCCGCGCGAGGCGGTGCGCCAGATACCGAACCTGATCAAGGCCTACCTGCGGCTTGGCGGTTTCGTGGGCGAGGGCGCGTTCATCGACCGCGACTTCAATACGATCGACGTCTGCCTGCTGATGGATACCGCCCGCATGGTCGACAAGTACAAGGTGCTGTACGCTGGCGGCGTGCACGCCGCCTGAGCACCGATTTACCGCGACAGTAACGTCTCGAACCGGGGCGGGTTCGCCCGCTCGGTCAGGATGTCCGACGGGCGTTCCAGAAAGTCGGGCAGGGGATCGTGGCGCACGCTGCCGCCCGCGGCCTCGATCAGGACCAGACCTGCGGCGGCGTCCCAGATGTTCAACGCAGGCTCGTAGTAGGCGTCGAACCAGCCCGCCAGCACGCCCAGAAAGCCGATGGTCGCCGCGCCGTGGCGGCGATGCTCGACGCCCGCGTCCAGCAGGCGGGCGATCCGGTCCAGGTAATCCGTCAGCGGCCCGCGGGGGGAATACCCCAGCGCCACCACCGGACTGGACGCAACTGCGCCGGGCAACCGAACGGGCTGCCCGTTCAGTATCGCGCCCACACCCCGGACCCCGGCTGCCGTCAGCCCAAGGTCAGGCGCGTGTATCACCCCGTGCGTCAGCGCGGTGCCGTCGCTGTACGCGATCGAGACCGCCCAGTCGGGCATCCCGCGCGCGTAGTTCACCGTGCCATCGATCGGGTCGACGATCCACGCCGCGCCTTTGGCATCGCCGGAAAGACCCGCCTCTTCGCCCAGTATCGACGCGTCGGGGTCGGCTTCGGCCAACCCCTTGCGCAGCAGGTCCTCGACCGCCAGGTCCGCCGCGGTCACAAGGTCCATCGGACCCTTGTCACGGATATCCAGCAGGGCGGGGTCGGCACGCATGGCCTGCGCGAGTCGCCCGGCCCGGCGCGCCAGCGAAACGGCGGTTTCCAACCGGTCGTCATTCATTGCGGGTTGTCCTTCGATAGACCGGGCTCAGGGGCTGGTTCCGGGTCCGGTTGGGCAGGGAGATATCGGACATGCGTTCAAGCAGCAGGGCCATCGCGGTGGCGGTCTGCTCTTCAAGGTCCTGTCGGATCGTGGTCAGCTGATACGCCCCCCACGCGGCTTGCTCGATATCATCGAAACCGATGACCTGCAGGTCTTCGGGCACGCGCAGCCCCAGATCCAGGCGCAGCGCGTCCAGCGCGCCAAGGGCCATCAGGTCGGTGGCGCAGAACAGACCGTCGATCCCGTCAAGGGCCGCGCGGTCCAGCGAGGCGATTGCGGTGCGCGCGTCGGCATAGCTTTGGTCTTCGGCCTGGAACACGGTGCAGGGCAGGCCGCGCGCGTGCGCTTCGGCGGCGAAGGCGCTGGTGCGGCCGGTCACTGAATAGGTCTCGCGCCGCGGGGTCAGCACCCCCAGCCGGTGCGCCCCTGCGCGGGTCAGAATCTCCAGCGCCAGCTGTCCGCCCTGGTCGATGTCGGCGACCACCCGGTCGCCCCAGTTGCTGACCCCGGCGCGGTTGATCAGCACCACGGGAAGGCCCAGGCGGCCGCAATCCTCGATCAGGGCGCGCGGCGGCGTATCCGAGGTGAAGATCATCCCCGCCACGCTGTAGCCCAGAAGCGAGTCGATCAGACCTTCGACATCGTCGGGCCGCTCGGCGGTCAGCAGCATGGGCCGGAACCCGGCGCGGATCAGTGCCTCGCTCAGCAGGCGGACCTGGCGCGCGCGCAGTGGCGTGTCCAGCCGCGAGGATACCAGCCCGACGATGCCCGAATGGCTTTGCTGCAATCCTCGCGCCAACGAATTCACGCGATAGCCCAGTTCCTTGGCGGCCGTGATCACCTTCTCGCGGGTCTCCTTCGAGATATGGGCCCCCGGTGTGAACGCGCGCGACACGGCCGAACGGGACACGCCCGCGCGCCGCGCCACGTCGAACGATGTCGGCTTGCGCGTTCGTGGATCAGGCATCGGCGCGCCGGGCCAGGAAGTGCCGGGTGAAGGCGAAAGGCTGGTCCAGGTTCACAAGGTCGGGGCGCATGTGGACGATCCGGTCGAACACCTGCGGGTCGCCGCCGTTGTAGGCCACCATCGAGGCGATGGGGCCGCCGCGCAGCGTTGCCACCTCGGTCGCGGGATCTGACGGCAGGAACTCCACGATATTCGCGTCGAAATCCGTGATCGTTGCGTTCAGCGTCGGATAATCCTGCCGCCGGGCCATGATCCGCGCCTTGGGTGAAAGCTGCCGAAGTTCAAGCAGGTAATCCCGGTTGAACGACCAGAAGAACACCCGGTCCAGCAACCCGGCGGCCTGGACCTTGTCCAGCACCGCGCGGGGTGGCGCGGTCTTCAGTTCCAGGTAGGCGCGGCCGTCATGGCGCACCAGCAGGTCCAGCACCTCGTCCAGGGTCGGGATCCGGGTGCCGGCGAAGAATGGATCGAACCATCCGCCAGCATCCAGCTTCCGCAAGGCCGCCAGATCCTGTGCACCGACCGGCCCGCTGCCATCGGTGGTCCGGTCAAGCGTGCCGTCGTGCAGGATGACGACCTCGCCATCCGAGGTCAGGTGCAGATCCACCTCGATATGATCGAACCCCGCCGCAAGCGCGCATTCCAGCGCAGGCAGCGTGTTCTCGGGGGCGATGCGGTTCGCGCCCCGGTGGCAGACGACGCCGAACGGATAGTCCGAGGGCGGGCGGAACGGGTTCACCAGTTCCGGCCGGTCCGAGCAGATACCGGTTACAGGCCGGGTCCGGATCGCGGCCATGCGCGCCGGATCCTCTTCGTGCCACAGCACGACCCGCTGATCGTCCGCGAAGGCGCGCTGGAACAGGTCACGGGTCAGCATGTCCTGCGGGCGCTCCATCCGTTCCCAGCACAGGTGGATGACGTCGGCGCCTGTGGCATGGGCATGCGGGTCGGCACCCAGCGGCACCAGCGCCGACACCGGATAGGTGCTGCCGGCCTCGCGCATCAAGCGCACCACCTCGGGATCGAAGGCCCCGATGATCACCGGGTCAATGGCTGCGTCGCGCAGCAGATGCAGCGTCGGCACGGCGGCGTCCAGGTCCTTGACGTCGGCATAGATCCCCGCGCCCAGATCGGCGGCCAGCGCGACCACCGCAGCCAGCGTGGGGCAGTCGGGCAGGGCGGTGTGCAGGTCTGCCAGCGTCAGCGACTTGAGCGTGCGCCCGTCGGCCAGCACCGCGTCATGATACACCACGGCCACGCCGTCCGCGGTCATGCGGATGTCCGCCTCCCACATGTCGGCGCCCAGTTCGGCGGCTTTGCGGAACGCGGCCAGCGTGTTGTCCGGCGCATAGGCCGAGGCCCCGCGATGCGCGATAGACCACGGGCGGGGGGGCAGCATCGCGTCGGTCACAGTCGTGCTCCGTCTTTGGAAAAGGCCAGGATCCGGTCGGTGACGACGCCCCAGTCCACGCGCTGCCCGGTCTGCAACCCGGCGCCCGAGGGCAGGATCGCGCGCATCTCGGCGCCGCAGTCCAGGCGCACGTCCACCAGTTCCTCGCGGCCCTGCGGCTCGATGAAAGTGATCTGACCGGCAAGTCCCGTGCCGTGTTGCGGACCGAAATGCTCGGGGCGGATGCCGATCACCAGGTCGCCGGACGCATCCAGCGCCTCGGGGCGGGGCAGGGACTGCCCACCGCCCAGGTCCAATCGTTCGCCGGCGGACACCGGCAGGAACGAGATCGGCGGGTTGCCCAGGAACCCCGCGACGAAGCGGCTGGCGGGGTCGGCGTACATGCGCTCGGGCGCGTCAAGCTGCACGATTTTGCCGTCCTTCATCAGGGCGATGCGGTCGCACATGGACATCGCCTCGACCTGGTCGTGGGTGACAAGGATCGCGGTGATGCCGGTTTCGCGCTGGATGCGCCGGATCTCCGACCGCATTTCCAGCCGCAGCTTGGCGTCCAGGTTTGCCAGCGGTTCGTCCAGCAGCAGGACGTCGGGCTTGCGCACCATGGCGCGGGCCAGCGCCACGCGCTGTTGCTGGCCGCCCGACAGTTGCGCCGGGCGTCGCTCCAGCAGGTCGCCGATCTGTACAAGGTCCGCCATGCGCGCGACCTCCGCGGTGATCTCGGCGCGGGACATGCGTTGCACCTTCAGCGGAAAGCCGATGTTCTCGGCCACGGTCATGTGCGGGTACAGCGCGTAGTTCTGGAAGACCACCCCGACCGATCGTTGCTGCGCGGGCACGCGGGTCACATCGCGGCCCCCGAACGTCAGGCGGCCGCCGTCCATCCGGTGGATGCCGCAGATCGCGAACAGCGTGGTGGACTTGCCGCAGCCCGACGGACCCAGCAGCGCCAGCATCTCGCCGCTGTGCACGGTCAGGTTCATGTCCTCGATGACGGTGGTGTCGCCGAACCGCTTGGTGAAATTCTCGAGCCTGAGTTCCATCAGCCCTTCGTGCCTCCGCCGTAGATGTTCATGAGCTGTTTCTGGAACAGCAGGTAGATGAGGATCACCGGGAACGAATAGAACATCCCCACGGCCTTGAAGAGGCCGAAGTCGGGGTTGGTATCGTCCTGGATCAGCGCGTTCATGTAGGTCGACAACACCTGCGCCCCGGTGCCGGGCGCCAGCACCAGCGGCAGCACGAATTCCGACCAGCCCGACAGGAATGAGATGATCAGCAGTGCCGACAGGCCCGGCTTGACCTGGGGCAGGACCAGTTCCCACCAGACACGCAGTCGGCTGGCGCCGTCCTGCACGCCGGCCATCTCGATTTCCCATGGGACGGTGTCGTAGAAGCCCTTCATGATCCAGATCCCGAAGGGCAGTTCCAGCGCCGCCTTGACCAGGATGATGCCCAGCAACGAGTCGAACAGGCCCAGGAATTGCAGGATCAGGAAGATCGCGATGATCAGCGTGATCGTCGGAAACGCGTGCAGGATGATCAGCCCGCCCAGGAAGTACGGCCGCCCGGGCAGGTTCAGCCGCGACAGCGCATAGCCCGCCGTGGTCGACAGCGCGCAGACCGCGAAGGCCGTCGTGCTGGCGAACAGGAAGGTGTTCAGCGTCGCCACCCAGATCGACGGGCGCCCCTTGTCGATGGTCTCCCACAGAAAGCGCCAGTTGTGCAGGCTGAACTCTCCGGGCACCAGCGAGCCGGGGTCTGGGCGCGCCACGCTCTCGACCACCTGGTAGACATACATAATCAGCAGCGGCAGCGAGACCAGTGACAGGATCGCCACCAGGTGCCAGATTCGGGAATGACCGGTCATTGCTCGATCCTCGGTTTCGCGACCAGTTCGCGGAAGTTGAAGAAGCGCAGGTAGGCGACCGACAGCACGATACCGATCAGCACCAGCACCAGCGCATAGGTGGCGCCCAGCCCGTATTCCAGGTTGCCGCCATAGTTGTTCAGCGCCGTGTGATAGGCTGCCAGTGCCCAGACCTCGGTACCGCGGCCGGGTCCGCCGTCGGTCGCCAGGAGGATATACTCGAACGAGGTCAGCAGGCTCAGCGTCTGGTACGAGGTCATGAACAGGATCGGCCAGCGCAGCTGCGGCAGGATGATGTGGCGCACCTGCTGCCAGCGGTTGGCCCCGTCCACCTCGGAGGCGTACAGCATCGAGGTCGGGATCGACTTGATTGCCGACGAGAACAGGATCATCCCCAGCGACGCGCCGACGAAACCGTTGATCAGCACCACGACCGTCCAGGCGTGGGTGGCGGTGTGCATCATCCAGTTCTTCGGCGGCACGCCGAACCAGCCGGCGACGGTGGCGATGAACCCGTTGTCCCAGGTGAACCAGTTCCACATCAGCACGTACAGAACCGGCGGCAGGATGCGCGGCAGAAACCAGATCGTGCGGAACGTGTTCGCAAGGCGGCCGGGCAGGTAGAAGGTCGCGATCGCCAGGAACAGGCCGAAGCTGATGTTGAAGGCCAGCGTGTAGACCACGTAGAACGCCGTGTTCAGCGCATAGCGAAGGGTCGAGGGCAACTGGAACAGCAGGTCGAAATTCTCGGTCGTCCAGCTCCAGCCGGTCCAGGCCGCGGCGGTCAGCGCGTCATGGTCGGCGAGGTCTACGCCGCTGTCGGTCAGCGCCTGGCGGAATCCGGCCTCGGTCGGGAACCGCTCGCCCAGGATGGTAACGGCGAACAGGTCGGCCGCCTTCTTGCGGTCCAGGGTACGGCGGATCGGATTGCCCTTCAGGCTTTTCAGCACACGCTCCAGGTCGCGCCGCTCGGCGAAGGTTTCGCCGGAATGGGCAGCGCGTAATGCGTCGGCCCGGTCCTGACCATAGGCCGCCGCCAGCGCCGCCAGCCCGGCCTCGGTGACCTGGTAGCCCGCCGCGCTCAGGTGCTCGACCGTTGCGGGGCTGACGCCCGTGCCCTCCAGGTCGCGCAACTGATCCTGCGTGATCATGTAGTCGCCACCGCGAATGCCGGTCGCGGTCGACATGTTGGTGAAGGCGAAGACCACCGTCAGCAGTACCGGCAACAGGAAGAAGATCAGGACGGCGATCAGCGCCGGGGCAAGAAGGCCGACGCCCAGAAGGCGAGATTTCATCGGTCCGTTCCTCGGAAAATGGGGGCGGGGCGCAGCAGAGCGCGCCCCGCCGGATGTCTGTCAGTCGCGGATCAGCGTGCGGTCAGCGGACGATCAGATCGTCGCCGATGGTCGCACGCAGCTGCGCCTCGACCTCGGCCACGGCGTCCTCGGGGGTCTGAACCCCGGTCCAGGCTGCTTCCAG
>JBFHFG010000089.1:0-8560 GCA_041583815.1 Halovulum sp. | reverse complement strand
GGCATTCCGACCCCGACGTGATCGCGGCGATCAAGGCGCAACTGGACGTGCTGCCCTTCGCCCATACCGGTTTCTTCACCTCGGAACCCGCCGAAGCACTGGCCGACCTGCTGATCGCCCATGCCCCCGCCGGCATCGACCGGGTCTACTTCACCTCCGGTGGCTCCGAGGCGACCGAGGCCGCGATCAAGCTCGCACGCCAGTACTTCGTCGAAAAAGGCCAGCCGGAGCGGCGCCACCTGATCGCCCGGCGGCAAAGCTACCACGGCAACACGCTGGGCGCGCTGGCCGCCGGGGGCAACGAATGGCGCCGCGCCCAGTTCGGCCCGCTGCTGATCGGGGTCAGCCACATCGCCCCCTGCTACGAATACCGCGAGCGCCGCGAGAACGAGACACCCGAGGCCTACGGCCTGCGCGCGGCACAGGAACTCGAGGACGAGATCCTGCGCCTCGGCCCCGACAGCGTCATGGCCTTCATGGCGGAACCCGTCGTCGGCGCGACCGCTGGCGCCGTCACTGCCGTCACCGGCTATTTCAAACGCATCCGCGAGATCTGCGACCGGTACGGCGTGCTGCTGATCCTGGACGAGGTCATGTGCGGCATGGGCCGCACCGGCCATCTCTTCGCCTGCGAACATGACGGCATTTCGCCCGACATCTTCTGCATCGCCAAGGGGCTGGGTGCGGGCTACCAGCCGATCGGCGCGATGCTCTGCTCCAGGCAGATCTACGATACCATCGCGGGCGGCACCGGCTTCTTCCAGCACGGCCACACCTATATCGGCCACCCGGTCGCCACGGCGGCGGGGCTGGCGGTGGTCAATGCCCTGCTGGAGCGCCAGTTGGTCCCCCGCGTGCAACGCCTCGGCGCGCAGCTTGACGCGGCGCTGCACGGCCGGTTCGCGCAGCACCCGAACGTGGGTGATATCCGCGGCCGCGGCCTGTTCCGAGGCATCGAACTGGTCGCCGACCGCGAAACGAAGGCCCCGCTGGACCCGTCGCTGAAAACCGCGGCGAAACTGAAGAAGGCCGCGTTCGAGGCGGGACTGATCTGTTATCCGATGTCCGGCACAAGTGACGGCCAGCGCGGGGACCACATCCTGCTGGCCCCGCCCTTCATCATGGACGACAACCAGATCGCCGAGATCACCGACCGTCTGTCCGCCGCGATGGATACCGTGCTCGGACGCCGCACCACCCCGGTCTGAAACGAAAAGGGCCGCGCACCGGTTTCCCGTTAAGCGGCCCCGAATTCAGGCGCGGATCGCTCAGGCCGCCTGGCGCGAGCGCTGCCCACCACCGCCGCTGCGCCGGCGACGCCGCTGCTGGCCACGGCCACCGCCGCCACCACCGCCGGGCTTTCCACCCTTGGCGGCCTGCGGCATTTTCCACGGCGTCCCGCCAGCCACGCGCAGCGGCTCGGGCAGGATCTTCTGGATCGCGGCCAGTTCGCCCGCCTCGTCCTCGGCGCAGAAGGCCACGGCGCGGCCCTCGGCCCCGGCACGGGCGGTGCGGCCGATGCGGTGCACGTAGTTCTCGGGCACGTTCGGCAGGTCAAAGTTGTAGACATGCGCGACACCCGGAATGTCGATGCCACGGGCGGCGACATCGGTCGCCACCAGCACCTTCACCTGTGCGCCCTTGAACCCGGCGATCGCGCGGTCACGCTGACCTTGCGTCTTGTTGCCGTGGATCGAGGCAGCGGCGAAACCCTCGGCGACCAGCTTCTTCATCAGCCGCTCGGCACCATGCTTGGTCCGCGCGAAAACGATCGCGCGTTCGGACTTGTGCTTGCCCAGCATGTCGATCAGCAGCGCGTTCTTGTCGCCCTTGGTCACGAAATGCACTTCCTGCTCGATACGGTCAGCGACCTGTCCCGGCGGCGCCACCTCGACCCGCACCGGATCGGTCAGGAACGCGCGCGACAGTTCTTCCATCTGCTTCGGCATGGTGGCCGAGAACAACATGGTCTGACGGGCGCGCGGCAGCAGCGGGGCAATCCGGCGCAGCGCGTGGATGAAGCCCATGTCCAGCATCTGGTCGGCCTCGTCCAGCACCAGCCGGCTGGTGAAGTCCAGCCGGACGGCCTTGCGGTCCAGCAGGTCGATCAGGCGTCCCGGCGTGGCGACAAGCACGTCGACACCCCGGTTCAGCGCGCGCACCTGGTTGTTGATCGAGGCGCCGCCGGTGACCAGTTCGATCTTCAGGTGGCTGCCCCGCGTCATGGCGCGCAGGTTGTCGACGATCTGGCGGGCCAGCTCGCGCGTCGGCGCCAGGATCAGGCCAGAGGCCGATTTCGGGTCGGGCCGTTTGCCCGATCCGGACAAGCCGTGGATCAGCGGCAGGCCGAAAGCGGCGGTCTTGCCGGTACCGGTCTGTGCCAGGCCCAGCACATCACGACCTTTCAGGGCGTGCGGGATGGCCTGCGCCTGGATCGGCGTCGGTTCGTTGATGCCCTGATCCGCCAGACGGGCGGCAAGGCGGGGCGACAGCCCCAGGGATTCGAAGTCCCGAATTTCAGAGTCCATGCGGACCTTTCCAATAGGCGGGGGCAAGAAACGCGACCCGCAATACGACACGGTACGCCGGCGCCGCCCGAAAAGGCGTGCTGCGGACCGACAGGGTTGCACCAGCGTCTGACCCCGGGACCGGATTGCCCCTGGTGCCGTCGCGGCGCTGCCACCCATGCGTGATGTGGGAAACGTTTTCGGATCGCCCCGGCGCAGGCATGGTTTGCCCGGCCCCTGGCTGCTCACGCGGCAGAAGGCGTTGGACCTCATATCGGGCCCGGCCGCACACAAGTCAAGCACCATCACGCGGCCCAACCGGGCGCGCCCGCCCCACTTTGGTCCCCAAATATCCCCGCCGGAGGCATCCTGCGCCCGCCCCGCGCACTACCGCCAGGTCAGAACGAACAGACTTCCGGGCCTGATCGTCATCAAAAAACAAAGACCTGCCACCCGCATCAAACCATGCGGATCACGTCCTTGTCGATGGACAGCCAGTACCCTTTGCGGGCGACGTTGCGGACCAGCAGTTCCGACACGATCTGGTTGCCCAGCGCGTCGCGCAAGCGCTTGATCCGGACCGCCCCGGCGGCCTCTTCGCAATCGGCGGGATCGCGTCCCGATACCATCGCCTCGATCGCCGCGCCGGGCAGCACCTCGTCGTCCATGCGGGCCTCGCACAGCACGGCAAGGGTTTCGATCGCGGCCTCGGTCAGCTTGAATTCCATGCTGTTCAGATAGACCAGCCGGGCCTCGCGGCTGAGGATCAGGCTGTTGATCTGGATGCCCGCGCGCTCGACCTCGGACATGCGCCGGTTCAGCGCGACGATGGTCAGCAGGAACACCAGCGCCGCCACCAGCAGCGCGGCAGCGAAGACCAGCAGCACGAACAGCATGAAGCGATAGCTTTCCAGCGTATCCGAGAACGCCGTCCCCGAGGACGCCAGGATCTCCAGCAGCTTGATCTCGGCGTTCGAGGTCAGGTCGGCGTTCTCGACGAAGATCCTCTCGACCCGGGCGTCGAAGGCATTACCGTCGGGCAGGTTCGCCACCAGAACCACCGCCACGGTCAGCAGGATCGCCACCACCGCGGCGATCCCGCCCCAGACGATCCGTCCCGCGCCGGAGGTCAGCGCGGCGACCGGCCCCTTTCCGGCGCCGCCCCCCGACCCCGCCTCAATATCTGAGGAAGTATTCCCCGGCATCCTTTTCCCTTTTCTCGAGTCCCTTGGCACCGAAGGTCGACACCACGGTCAGCAACGTCCAGCCATCGCGCGACAGCCGCCGCGACAGGAACTGCGCCGCTGCATCCTTGTCGCCACAGGCCCGTGGTGGCAATTCGACCACACCGTAGTGCAGCCTGAGCGGCTTGTCCTTCTTGGCCTTGTAGTCGGCATAGCACGGCGAGGCGCCCAATGCCGCCTGTGCGGGCAGAAGGGACAGAAGAATCAGGGGGATGAGGATCTGTTTCATGATGCCCCAATCCTGCGCGACCGCCCCCGGTCATTCAATAACGCAGCCGATGACCGACCGGCGCGGCGGCCTTTCGAGGCGCGTCATCCGATAACACCGCGGCGAAATTGCCTGACGCGCCGCACCGCGCCCAGGGTGGGTCAGCGCGGGTCGCAAGGTCCCGTGCCGCGTACAACCGAACCGAAGGAGTATCCGATGCGCACGTTCTTCCTTTCCGGCCTCGTCACCGCCGCCCTTGTCCTTGGCGGCACTGCAACTGCCTTCGCCGCCCCGGCTTATTCGGGCATCGCCGAGGCGTCCCAGTCGGCCCGGCAGGCCTCGGGTCAGGTGACGCTGGCGCACGGGGTACGGCCGCAGGTGTACAACTATCACCGGGGGCCGGTTCAGCCGCGGCGGACCTTTGATCCCAAGGCCGCCTACACCGACAACTGCCTGCGGCGGAAGAAGGTCGAGGATCGCTGGCTCGCCTATCGCAGCCAGGCCTGCGTCGATGCGCGCCGCGAGCTGATGAAGGATTCTCGCGGGCATGACACCCGTCGTGACGACCACCGCTGGCATGTGCCGCACAAGTCCGACGATCACAAGCACAAGCCGCACAAGTACGGGCATGACAAGCACGACAAGAACAAGGTTCAGCATCGTCACGGCCATGTGAAACCGGCGGTTCCCGTGACGCGCCAGTGCCTGCGCAAACGTTGGACCCCGCGTGGCTGGGTGACATATACCAGCCAGTCCTGCCTGCGGAACCACCGCTAGGCGCTGGCACGGATGGTCACCGGGCGCAACCGCGCGTAGGCTGCCGCGGAACGCACTTGCCGCAGGACCCCCGATGACCTTCCGCGACGGACTCCGGTCCAATGACGTCTGACCCGCGACCGTCCACATCGGTCGCGGGTCTGGTGCTGCGACTGGCACTGGTGCTGGCGGTGATCGCGCTGGCGAACGTGACACTGGGCGAATGGCTGCGCGGCCTCGAACAGCAGATCCGCCCCGAGACCCTGACCGCCCTGCGTCGCGGCATCTGGATGACCAGCCTGCTGTACGCGCTTCTGTTGGCGCTGCCCTTCGTGCCGGGGGTCGAGATCGGGCTGGCGATGCTGGGCATGTTCGGCGCCGCCGTAGCGCCCCATGTCTACCTGGCGACCGTGGGGGGCATGTCGCTTGCCTTCGGCGCCGGTCGGCTGATCCCGCTTCCAGTGCTGGCGCGGCTGGCGTCCCGGCTGGGCATGCGGGCCACCGCGGCCCGGTTGAACCATCTGGCCACGCTGACCCCCGCCGAACTGGCCACGATCCTGACATCCGAGGCACCAGGGCGCTGGACGCCTTTCCTGATCCGGCACCGGCATATCGCGCTGGCGCTTCTGGTCAACCTTCCCGGCAATGCGCTGATCGGCGGCGGCGGTGGCATCGCCCTGGCCGCCGGGATCAGCCGGATCTACTCGGTCACCGGGTTCGTCGTGACGATCCTGATTGCCGTGGCGCCGGTCCCTCTGGCGGTGTGGCTGTTCGGCACGCAGATCCTGCCGGCGCATTGATCCGGCCGCTCACGCCCCTTTGACTGTGCGCGCCGGCCGGTGCGCTATGTTGCGTGGGGACGAGACCCGAAGGAGACGTTTCATGCTGCCGCTTCGCATCGCCCGCCTTCTGCCGGCCGCGACCGCCCTTGCCATCCTGAGCACCGGCGCCGCGCTGGCGCAATCCGGGCCCCCGGTCCGGCAAGGACCGCCGAACGTGCCCGAATTCGCCCCCGCCTTCCCCAACCAGACCCGCGCCCCGGCCGAGGACAGCGGCGTCGCCCTGTCGGTCGAGGTTCTGGCGGACGGACTGGCGCATCCGTGGGGCATCGCGGCCCTGCCTGACGGCAACTACCTTGTGACCGAGCGGGCCGGGCGTCTGCGGGTGATGCATGCGGACGGCACGTTGTCCGACCCGGTCGCGGGCCTGCCCGAGATCGCGGTCAGCGGACAGGGCGGCTTGCTGGACGTGGCGGCGGGGCCGGACTTTGCCAGCGACCGCATGGTGTACTGGACCTACGCCAAGCCCGTGGATGGCGGTTTCGCCACCGCCGCCGCGCGCGGGGTGCTGTCCGACGACATGCGCGAACTGACTCGGGTCGAGGATATCTTCGTCCAGCAGCCTGCTTCGCCCGTGGACAAGCATTTCGGCGCGCGGATCGTATTCGACGGGCAGGGCCATGCATTCATCACCACAGGCGAGCATTCGGCCCCGCGCGAGCGGGTCAAGGCGCAGGAGCTGGGCACGACCTTTGGCAAGGTGATCCGTGTGACGCTCGACGGCAGCGTGCCGCCGGAAAACCCGTTTACCGGGCAGGCGGACGCGATCGACACGATCTGGTCCTGGGGCCATCGTAACATCCAGGGCGCAGACATCCACCCGGAGACCGGCGCGCTTTGGACCATCGAGCATGGGCCAAGGGGCGGCGACGAGCTGAACATCCCCGAAGCCGGGCGCAATTACGGCTGGCCCGTCGTCAGCTATGGCGAAAACTACGACGGCTCGCCCATCGGCAGCGGCGCACCCCGCGCCGAGGGCATGGTCGAGCCGCGATACTACTGGGACCCGGTGATCGCCCCCGGCGGAATGGTCTTCTATGACGGCGGGATGTTCACGGAGTGGCAGGGCGATCTGCTGATCTCGTCGCTGAACCCGGGCGCACTGGTGCGGCTGAGCCTCGACGGCGACACCGTCATTGGGGAAGAGCGGCTGATCACCGACCAGGGACGGATCCGCGATCTGGAGGTTGCTACCGACGGCGCGATCCTGGCGCTGGTGGATGCGCGCAACGGCAAGGTGCTGCGGCTGTCCCCCTCGGGCAACTAGGCGCGGTGCTCAGGTCTCGCGCACGATCTCGGCCGCGAGGTCGTCGAGCATCTGGCGATACCCCGTCTGCTGCGAAGGCAGCAGCGGGTTCGAGGTAATCGCGATGCTGAGGTCCTTGGACGGCAGCACATAAATCATCTGCCCGCCGTAGCCCCAGCCGAAATGCGTCGGCACCCCGGCCAGCGGCCTGAGAAACCAGCCATAGCCATAGAACGCCCCGGTCATGGGCGAACGGGTGCGCGGCGTCCAGGCTGCGTCGATCCACTGCTCTGACACGACGCGGGTGCCGTCGGGCGCCAACCCGCCACGGCGATACAACTCTCCGAACGCCAGCAGGGACCGTGCCGACATCGACATCTGGTTGCCACCGAAATAGATTCCCTGCGGGTCACGATCCCAGCCGAGGATCCGGAAATCCGTCAGCGGTGCCAGCCAGTCGCGCGCCAGGTCCAGCGTGCTGCGCCCGCTGACGCGGGTCAGAACCGCCGAAACAAGGTGTGTCGAGGCGGAGGAATACAGCATCTTGCCCCCCGGCTCGGCCACGAAGGGCGCGGCCAGCGCGGCGCGCACCCAGTTCGGGCTGGAGACCCAGGAGCCATAGGTTTCGCCCGACATTGGCTCCAGCCCGGCGCGCATGGACAGCAGGTTGCCTAGCGTGATTCGCCAGATCCGCGGGTCCGGGTCTGGCGGCAGGTCGTCCTCGAGGATCGGCGCGATCGGCTGGTCCACGCCGCTCAGAAGGCCACGGTCGATGGCGATGCCTGCCAGCGTGGCGATGATCGATTTCGAGGCCGACTTGATGTTCGTGCGGCTGTCGGCGCTGAAGCCGTTGAAGCCCCGTTCGGCCACCATTCGGCCATGATGCGAGACCAGGATAGCCCGCAACTGCCGTGTACCCACGGCGTGATCCAGCACGGGATCTATGGCAGCTTTCAGGGGGGAAGCCCCCAGCGCGGCGGCACCGGCCAGGAAACTCCGTCGGGACACTCTATTCATGGCTCGATTAACAATTAGGTAATCTTGGCGGAAGTTTGCTCGTGTCGGCGGCGCGCGGTCAAGACGTGGCGTCATGGGTCCGCGCATTTCTCTTTCAATCTCCGGCGTTTTGCGGCATAAGCCCGGAATTGCGCGCGTGGGGCGTTCCCGCGCGCGTCGTCTATTCCGGACGGACCCTGCTGGACGACATCCCGGCCGTGGCCCCCGGAGAGGCGCAACACCAAACCCAAGGAGACGCACGATGTCGATCACGCCCGAGCTGAAGGATCAGCTCATCAAGGAATACGCCACCAAAGACGGTGACACCGGTTCGGCAGACGTTCAGATCGCGATCCTGACGACGCGTATCACGAACCTGACCGAGCACTTCAAGACTCACAAGAAGGACAACCACTCGCGTCGTGGCCTTCTGAAGCTGGTCGCCCAGCGCCGCAAGCTGCTGGATTATGTCCGCCGCAAGGACGAAGAGCGTTACAAGTCGCTCATCTCCAAGCTGGGCATTCGCCGCTAATTCAAGATTCCGGACGGCGCCCCGCGGGGCGCCGTTCGCGTACCGGGGCGATCGTGCCGCGCGCCCCAAGATCCCCGCGGCACATGTCCGAACGGGCCGCCCGCCCCGCCCCCGGCGGGTCTGCCCAGGATGAGATGAAACTGGGGGTGGCGGCCCGCTGCCAGGGGGCGGGGGCCGCGAGAGGATGACGAACATGTTCAACATCACCAGAAAATCCATCGAGTGGGGTCAT
>JBFHFG010000088.1:0-8611 GCA_041583815.1 Halovulum sp. | reverse complement strand
GCCCTGCCCGATCGTCAGCCGCTGCCGCGCCCGGACCTGAAAATGGTGCAGCGGCCCATCGGCCCGATCGCCGTTTTCGGCGCGTCGAACTTCCCGCTGGCCTTCTCGACCGCCGGGGGCGACACTGCCGCGGCCCTGGCAGCCGGCTGCCCGGTGGTGGTCAAAGGCCATTCGGCCCACCCCGGCACCGGCGAGATCGTCGCCCAGGCCGTTGACGCCGCCGTGCGGGCCTGCGGTCTGCATCCGGGCGTGTTCAGCCTGATCCAAGGCGGCAAGCGCGACGTCGGCCAGGCGCTGGTGCAGCACCCGCGCATCAAGGCCGTCGGCTTCACCGGCTCGCTGGGCGGGGGCCGTGCCCTGTTCGACCTGTGTGCGCAACGCCCCGAGCCGATCCCGTTCTTCGGCGAACTGGGCTCGGTCAACCCGATGTTCCTGCTGCCGAACGCGCTTGGCGCCCGCGGCGCCGAGATCGCCAAGGGCTGGGCCGGATCGCTGACCATGGGCGCAGGGCAGTTCTGCACCAACCCGGGCATCGCCGTGGCGCTGGAAGGCAGCGACGCCGACAGCTTCACCGAGGCTGCCCGCAGCGCGCTTGAAGGCGCCGACACGCAGACCATGCTGACCGACGGCATCGCCAAGGCCTATCGCGACGGCCGCGACCGGATTGCTGGCTCGGCCGGTGTGCAGGAGGTGCTGACCTCGACCTGCGATCTGCGTAACGCAACGCCCTACCTGTTCCGCACGACGGCGAAGGAATGGCTGGCGAACGAGGAACTGGGCGAGGAAGTCTTCGGCCCGCTGGGCATGATCGTGACCGCGACCTCGGAAGCCGAGATGCAGGAAGTCGCCCGATCGCTTCAGGGCCAGCTGACCTGCACGATCCACATGGATGACGGAGACACGGCCCTGGGGCAGGCGCTGATGCCGGTGCTGGAGCGCAAGGCCGGCCGGATTCTGGTCAACGGCTTCCCGACCGGTGTCGAAGTGTCCGACACGATGGTCCACGGCGGCCCCTACCCGGCCTCGACCAACTTCGGCGCCACCTCGGTCGGCACGCTGTCGATCCGCCGCTTCCTGCGTCCGGTGTGCTATCAGAACATGCCCGACGCACTGCTGCCCGGCGACCTGAAGTAACCACGGATCGGGGCGCCGCCAGTCGGTGCCCCGCCCCCACACCTGCGATGCAAGCCGCGCTGGACAGGCGCTTTGGCCTGACCCACGACATCTTGCAGGCATGGCCCCGCCAGATCCCGGAAGACAAAGAAGTGATGCCTGCAAGATCGGGCGCGCGCTGCGCGCGACCATCGTGGAGGTGCAATCGTCGATTACCTGAGAATGCAGCGCCCCCGATCGCCACGTCGATTCCGGGTCACCCGGCTATCCATTCAGAGTGAGCGGCGAAATGACTGTCCAAGCCAACCTGTGAACACCTGACACCATTCACACTTGGTTCGACAGCATCTCCGCCGCCATACTCCTCACAGTCCGGGATGCGCCCGATCAGGTGGCAGCATACCCCGGATCCGCCGGAATTGCGCGAATCTCTCGCGCGCGCACCCAACCGAAATGCATGGAACCACCCTCGGGCAGGCGGCTCTGGATATAGAGCATCATCGTGGGGGAGCCGCCCGTCACGTCGAGTTCGATGTGGATAGGCGCATCCGGGGTCAGGCGCTGCCAGCCCGAACAATCGTGCCAGCCACGGTCGCAATCCCGCGCCAGCGCCTGATCGTCGAGGATCGACACCGGGGTGGCGAACGCCCGCACCTCGGCCCCCTGCGACTGTTCGTTTTCCAACGCAACGCTCATCGTCAGCTTGCCTGCACCGAAGAACCCCAAGCCGCTGATCTCGGCCGTGCTCAGCCGGTCGGTCTGCGGGTGCACCAAGACGAACCCGGCATCGGCGTCGCAGGCGACCATGGGGAAGGTCGTCGGCACGGGGTCAGGCGTTCGATCCTGCACGTCGATGCGCATTCCAGGTTCGCCAAGGGCCTTCCAGGGCGCTTCCCATCCGCCGTACCAGCTGGCGATGCCAAAAATCTCTTGTATGAATGCGTCCGGTATCTGCGGATCGCGCAGTGCCACAAGATCCGCTTCCCCAAGCGACCACCGGACAAAGCGCATGATCGCCTGTTCCGCAAGTTTGAAGCGCAGCGCCCCTTCGGTCAGCACGAAGCTGCGTTCCCACACCAGCCGCAGAAGGATGCGACCGACCTGCCGCCGGCATTCCTCGACATCGGGGCAGCGGGATCGAAGGATGCTTTCGATCAGGTCGAATACCGTAAAGATCTCGAGCGCACGACGGCCGGGGCTTCGGGTGATGCGGCCCGCGTCGTGACTGCGATGCAGGTACAGCGCGTCGGGGACATAAGTCACCTGCCGTTGTTGCAGCATTGTCTTGTAATAGACCGGGTGATCCTCGAAATGCAGGCCGGTGTCGTACCTGATCGTATCGAACAGGTGCGCAGCATACAGCTTGTTCCACGCGCTGGGATACATCGAGGCGGCGACTTCCGGCGTCACGTCCAGCATACCGTCGCGCAGCTTGGGATAGACCCGCGCGTCGTCAAGGAAACCGCTGGTCTCGGCGGTCACCGCCCCCTCGGCGTCGATGTCCGCCACACCGCACAGCGCGATTTCGCACCCGCCAGCCTCGCCGGCCTGCACAAGCCGCGCCAGCATATCGGGGGCCAGGCAATCGTCACTGTCGACGAAGGCGATCCACTGCCCGCTGGCGCGATCCAGCCCGGTGTTGCGTGCCGCCGACAGCCCCTGGTTCCGCTGGTCGATGCGGTGGAACCGGGCATCGGTTGCGACGAACCTGTCGATGATCTCGGGCGAGCTGTCGGTGGTGCCGTCGTTGACGACCAGCACCTCTATGTCGGAAAGGCTCTGGTCGCGGATCGACCCGAGACATGTCTCGAGGAAAGGCTCGACGTTGTAGACCGGAACGATGACACTGACCTTCGGGGCATCCGGCGGGGCGATGCGCGGCAGGTCGGCCCGGTCGGCGGCTCGGGCGCGGGGCGCTGCGGGCGGAAGCCGCTGATCACGACCGATATCGTCCAGAAGCTCCAGATAGCGGGCCGCGAACGCCGCGCTGCTGTAGTGCTCGGCATGAAGGGATCGGTTCGCCTCGCCGAGGCGTGCGCGGTCGCGTGGGCGCAGCGCCTGCATTTCCTGCAACGCTTGGGTCAGATCCTGTTCGTCGTCGAACAGGCGAACCCCCTTGGAAAGCCCCTCGAAATGCTTGTTGCCACCAGTACGCGCCGCCATTACCGGCAGGCCGGCGGACAACACCTCGAGCAGCATGAGATCGAAATAGGTCTGTTCGTTGGGCAGGATGAACACGTCCGAGGCGGCCAGCAGATCCTGCGGTCGATCGGTCCAGCCCGCCTCGATCCAGCGGGGGTGTTCCGGGGTCGGCAACGGGCCTTCGCGCCCACCGACAAGAACCCTTGCTTCCGGGTTCACGTCTAGCATCGCAAGACCGGCGCGGGTCAGCAGGTCATAGCCCTTCACCTTGTTGTGCCGCCCGAGGTAGCAGGCGGTGAACCCCTCCCCAAGACCGAACTGCGCGCGCAACGCCGCCCGGTCACCTGCGGGCGGAAGCGGGGCCACGCCGGTCGGAAGGAAACGCACGTCCCGCTGCCCGAACAGCCGGTCAAATCCCGGCAGGGTCGCGCGATACGGCTCCATCGCCTCGGCGCAGGGGAAGACCAGCACGTCGGCCAGCTGGAACGCATGAAGATCCAGTTCCAAGTGATTGTAATAGTAGAGTTCGCAGGCATCTGGTGGCGCGCCGTCGGCATAGGCCTTCTCGGCCCATTCGCGGGCCGGGGATTCCGGGCAATGGCTGGTCAGCAGCAGCTTCACGCGATGGCGCTGGCCCAGGCGAGTCAGTGTGTTGTGCATCTTCACCGCGTCTATCGTGGTGTGCACATGGATCAACGTACGTTCCTGCGGACGCAGGCGCGGCAGATGGTGCGGGTCCAGGGCCATCAGGTCGGGCCGGGCAAGGAACGCGGCCTCGCGCTGCAACCGTTCGGCCGCTTTGCCAGTCTCTTCGGTTTTCGCCGGTCCACGTCCGAACAAGGCGCCCCAGGCTGGCGCAGCGGGGCCCGGGACCGCCGCGCGCGTCAGCAGATCGACGGCGTCGGCCTGTCCAAGCTCTTCCAGCCCGGCGACGAGGTTCGCCAGGTAGCCCGGCGGACCACCAGCCCGCATGTCTAGCGGCCAGTCGAAATAGATCAGGTGACGCGGCGTGGCAGCCGCAGTCAGGCCGGAGAAATCGCTATGACGCATGAGAAAGCTCCGTTCGCCGAAGGTCAGGCTGCCGCGCGGGACAGCCAGGTCTCGGTCCCCATCAGGGCCTGGTTCACCACCTGGTGCATGTCGAGGTACTGATAGGTGCCGCAGCGGCCGATGAAGGTCAGGTTGGGGATCGCCGCCGCCTCGGCGCAGTAGCGCTGGTAGAGGCTGTCATACCGCCCGTCGCTGGCCTTGATGGGGTAGTAGCGTTCCATCCCGTTGTCACGATAATCGCAGGGTTCCTCGACAGTACGCAGTACCTGATTGCCCTGCCCGGCGTGGGCTGGCAGTTCATGCCACCAGGTTTCGCGCGTATACGGGCCATCGTCGGTATAGTTCACCGTGGCGTGGCCCGGTGCCGTACCGGCGGCATGGCGGGTCGTGTGGAACCGGATCGAACGGTAGGGCAGCGCGCCGTGCCGCGAGCCGAAGAAGACGTCGATCGGCATCGCATTGAAGCAGTGCAGGCAGTCGTCCAGCATCTCGTGGCGGAACGGGGTCGACAGCGACACCCGGATCCGGGGATGGCCCAGCATCGACTTGAACATTGCGGTATAGCCGTTGGCGGGCAGCGCCTGGAAGCTGTCGCCGGGGAAATAGCGATCCTCGCGGTCGGTACGGATCTTCAGGCGGCGAACCACGGCTGCATCCATGTCGGCCAGGCCCTTGCCCCACATCTTGCGGGTGTAGCGACCGAAGAACAGTTCCGTCAGTTGCGGCCCGACCAGGCCCAGCAGGTGATCTTCCGCGCTGGTGACGGTCTGGCGGCGTCGGGCAAGCGTGGCAAGGAACACCTCGGCCTCGGCCGGGCTGTCGATGGGTCGCTCGTAGACCGCGGCGATGGTGTCGGCATTGATCGGCATCGGCACCAGCCGTCCGCTTTCCAGCCGCGCGACCACGCGATGCTCATACGGAATCCAGTCGGTGAAGCGGCTGAGCCATTCCACCACGCGCATGTTCGAGGTGTGGAAAAGATGCGGGCCGTACCGGTGAAACCTGACCCCGGTTTCGGCGTCGACTTCGTCAAAGCAATTGCCGCCGATGTGGTCGCGCTGGTCGATGACGTGGACATCGAAGCCTTCTTCGGCAAGGCGGCGCGCGTGTACCGCACCTGCCATTCCCGCACCGACGATCAAGATCTCGTCCATCTGCCTGCCCTCCTGCTTCGGTCAAGCAGTACGGGCGAGACAGTTTAGAAAGCGTAAATGCTGCCGCGGCGCAGCAAACGACGCGTCGTCAGCTGGCGACCCGCCAATGCAACGGGAAACCAGGATCGAAAACGGTCAGCGGCCCCTCACCCGTCTCCAGCGTCGCGGGCAGGTCGAGCGGCGCATCGCCGCGTTCCAGCGTGATCGTTTGCTGCGGCGCGGGCAGGCCATAGAACGCCGCACCGTGCTCGCCAACGAAGCCGGACAGCCGGTCCAACGCATCTTCTTCCTCGAATACATGCGCCAGGCAGGACAATGTGTTGAGCGCGGTGAAGCACCCCGCGCAGCCACAAGCACTTTCCTTGGCCGCGTCCAGGTGCGGCGCGCTGTCGGTTCCCAGGAAATAGCGCGGATCGCCCGAGGTGGCGGCGCGGCGCAGCGCCTGCCGGTGCACCTCGCGCTTGACGATGGGCAGGCAGTAGTAATGCGGCCGGATGCCCCCTGCCAGAAGGTTGTTGCGGTTGATGATCAGGTGATGCGTGGTCAGCGTTGCGGCAAGGTCTTTGTCGACGGACGCCACGTAGTCCACCCCGTCTTTCGTCGTCACATGCTCCATGACCACGCGCAGGCCGGGGACGCGGGACCGAACCGGGTCCAGCACCCGGTCAATGAACACGGCCTCGCGATCGAAAATGTCGATCTCGGGGTCGGTCACCTCGCCGTGGACGCACAGCGGCAGGCCGATCTCGGCCATGCGCTCCAGCACGGGGATCACCTTTTCGATGTCGCGCACGCCGGAATCGGAGTTCGTCGTCGCCCCCGCCGGATAGAGTTTCACCGCCTTCACCAGCCCCGATTGCGCGGCGGCTGCCAGATCGTCCGGGTCCGTCGTTTCGGTCAGGTAGAGGGTCATCAGCGGCTCGAACCCGCTGCCCTCGGGCAGGGCGGCGAGGATCCGATCGCGGTAGGCGGCGGCATCTGCTCCGGTGATGACCGGGGGCACCAGGTTCGGCATGATGATCGCGCGTCCGAAATGCGCCGCCGTCACCGGGGTGACTGCCCTGAGCATGGCGCCGTCGCGCAGGTGCAGGTGCATGTCGTCGGGAAGCGGCAAGGTCAGGGTGCGGGTCATGAGGCGGTCTCCGGCATGGCGTTGCGGCTGTCTGGCACGGGGGCGCGCCCCGCGCAAGCCGCGCTCAACCCGCGGGCAGCGTGACCCGCGCGCGCAGACCGGGCGCGTTATCCGCCAGGTCCAGCCGTCCGCCGTGCAGATGCGCGACCGCCCGCACCAGGCTGAGGCCCAGCCCCGACCCCTCGCCGCCGCGCGCGGCATCGAGGCGCACGAAACGGTCGGCGACGGTGGCGCGGTCGGCTTCGGGGATGCCGGGGCCGTTGTCGGCGACCTCGACCCAGGCGCGCCCGTCGGGCGTCACCCCCGCGCCGACGCGCACCCTGCCCTGCCCGGCAGGTGCGTATTTCAGCGCGTTGTCGATCAGGTTCGCGACCGCCTGAGCCACCAGCTGCGGCTCGCCACGGGTGGGGGCCGGCGCGGTCTCGACTTCGACGGCGATTCCGCGCGCCTCGGCCACTGGCTGGTAAAGCTCTGCGGCGTCGGCGGCGACGGTCGCCAGGTCGATCGGCTTCCAACTGTCGCCGGGTACGCCGGCCTCGGCGCGGGCGATGTCCAGAAGGTTGGCAAGGATCTTCATCGCGGCGTCGATCTGTTCCAGCGCGCGGGCCATGACGGCCTGCGCGTCCTCGCCATCGACACCGCGCAGCAGCGCCAGTTCCAGGTCGGCCCGGACCCGGGTCAGCGGCTTGCGCACGTCATGGCTGATCGCGTCGGTCGCCAGCCGCATGCCGGACATCAGTTCCTCGATCCGGTCGAGCATGGCATTCACGCTACCCGCGAGGCGATCGAACTCGTCGCCGGAACCGGCCAGCGGCACGCGCCGTTCCAGGTTGCCGGCGGCGATGCGCTCTCCGGCTTCGGCGGCAGCCTGAACCCTGCGCAGCACACGGCGCCCCAGCAGCACGCCCGACACGAGGCCAAGGGCAATCGCGCCGAGAACCACCCAGATCACCGTACGCAGAAAGCGCTGGCGGACCATGAACTGATCCTCGCTGTCGCGACCGACCAGCAGGCGATATCCGCGCGGCAGATCGAAGGTCAGCGCACGCACGCGCCGCTCGGTTCGGCCCGCGCCGTCGCGCTTTGTGACGGGAAAGTTCACCGGCCCGGCCTCGTCATGCCCAGTCGGCCAGGCACTGAGGTTGCCGGCGCGCCGCCGCCCCTCGGGGCCGATCAGAAGATAGACGTTGTCGCCCCGCGCATCCGGTCCGGTCCGCGCTTCGATCGCCTCGACCAGGCGGCCAAGCCCGCCTTCCTCGAACCGTTCGGACAGGGCGCGGATCTCGGCATCCAGGGTCGCCTCGGTCTGACGGTCCACGACCGCCACCGTACCAAGGTAGACGGCACCCAGGCCAACGCCCAGCACCAGGCAAAACAGCGCCGTCAGCGCGGCGGCGAACCGAACGGGCGTGGTACGCCAAAGCCCGCGCGGCAAGCTCATGGCGTGGCCTTCATCATGTAGCCCGCGCCGCGCACGGTGTGCAGCAGCGGCCGGTCGAAGCCCTTGTCGATCTTCTGACGCAACCGGCTGATGTGCACGTCGATCACGTTGGTCTGCGGGTCGAAATTATAGTCCCAGACGCCTTCCAGCAGCATGGTCCGGGTGACCACGCGACCCGGGCGGCGCATGAAGTACTCAAGGATCTGAAACTCGCGCGGCAACAGCGGGATCTCGCGCCCGCCGCGAAACGCCGTCCGCGCCAGAAGGTCCAGCACGAGGTCGGCGACCTCGAGCGTCGTGCTTTCCGGATCGGGCGCCGCGCCGCGCCGCGTCAGCGCATCAAGCCGCGCCAGCAGCTCGGAAAATGCGAAAGGCTTGGTCAGGTAGTCGTCGCCCCCCGCCCGCAGGCCCTGCACGCGGTCGTCCACCTGCGCCAGTGCGGACAGCACCAGCACGGGCGTTGTCCGCCCCTCGGCCCGCAGGGTCCGGACCACGGACAGCCCGTCCATGCTGGGCAGCATCCGGTCGATCACGATCGCGTCGTGGTTCCCGGTCAGCGCCGCCGCCAGCCCCTCGGGG
>JBFHFG010000087.1:0-8657 GCA_041583815.1 Halovulum sp. | reverse complement strand
GGTCGTGGACATCGACCTGAGCTTCGCCATCGGGCGGTTCTCGAAGGCGGTCGATCTGACCATTCAGCAAATGGCGGACCGTCACCCCGAAACGCTGATCGACTGCAATTTCACGTCCATCGAAGGCCCTGTCGGTGCAGAGCGGATGGGGCAGGGCTTTCTGGCCCGGATCCCCGAGGACCGCGCAGCGCAGGTCTGGATCGGCTACCGTTCCCCGGATCAGGCCGATGGTGACGTGGACGAGGAACTTCTGCTTCAGGACCATTGGCTGGCCGTCGGGGCAATGCCCGGCGAAGACCCGTTGGACGTGGGCAACAGCAAGCTGGCCGTCCTCCGAATGAAACCGGCATTGATAGCCGCGATAACGCAGTATGCCGAAGATGCGGGACTAGAGAACCGGTTGCGCTTCATTGCGTCCGAACCGGACCGCATCGGGCAGTTGCTGTCAAAACACCCGGACCTGAGGTTCCTGATACCGGGCAGCATGATCGCCGCTCGGCTGGGGTTGTCCCAGGGGCATTTCTCGGCACTTGCGCCGGAACTTCGGACCCCCATCGTGGGCAGGGCAGGCGGGGCGCGCGCCGGGCAGGCCCGGGCGTTCCTGATACTTCTGCGTGGCAATCTCGGGCGGGCAGAGTCGAACGTGACCTTCGATCCCGCGATGACGATGCGGCAGGTCCACCTGTTCAATCTTGCCTGCCAATGCGGGGGCATATCCGCGGCAGCCCGGTTCGCCAACCTGGCGCAGCCCTCGGTCTCGTCGCAACTGAACAAGCTGGAGAAGACCCTTGGCACGCCCCTGCTGCATCGCCGCAGCGACGGGACCGGCCCGACCGAGACCGGCGCGCGCCTGCATCCGTTCACCCAGGAACTTGAAAGCCGCCAGGACCTCGTCCTGCGCAAGGCGCGGGATTTCGCGGCCCATACGCAAGCCCGTGTCTCGCTCGGGACATTGCCGAGTTCGGGCTATGACAGCGCGCTGACCGCCAAGGTCGCCGAGACGGTCGTTCGCATCCACGAACGGCATCCGAACTGGCGGGTGCATGTCCGTGAGGCCTCCAACACCGCGCTGTACGAAATGGTCCGCTCAGGGGGCTTGAACCTGGCCATCGTAGGCATGGCAGGCCCGCAGGTCGGGCGGATTGCGCTGGGGCCCGGCGAGCCCTTGTCGGTTGTCGCAAACCCCGAGGTCGATCTTGGCGAGGGCGGTCCAATCAGCCTCGCCGAGATGTGCAAGCTTCCCATGGTTCTGGGGCCCCGGTATCTGAGCATCCACGACAGCGTCATGACCGTCCTGCGCACGCAGGGACTGTCGCCGTCGATCCTGGTCGAGGTCGGATCGCTGGCACTTGCGATCGCCATGGTCCGTCGCGCGCGAATGTGCACGATCCTGCCGGTTTCATCGGTCCGCCGCGACGTGCATGCCGGTCGCCTGACCGCCCGGCTGATCGATTCCGAGGACATTTCAGGCAAGCTATCCGTGATATTTTCCGTGGACCGAACGCTTTCGGATGCGGAACGCAGCATCGTGCGCGAATTGATCAAGAACTTCGGCATCGCCAAGGACCCGGTGGAGTAACATGTCGGACCCCGCTTTCTCGGATGACATCGACGGCTTCCTGCGTGGACACCACGTGATGTCGCTTGCAACTTCGGATGGGAACGTGCCGTGGGCCGCCAGCGTGTTCTACGTATTCGATCCTGACGGGAAACGTCTTCTGTACTTTTCGTCCATCGAAACGCGGCATGGCCGCGAAGCGCGCCGGAATGACCGCGTGGCCGCGACAATAGCATCGCAGGAACGCGACATTTCGAAACTGGCGGGCCTGCAGATCGCGGGCCGAACGAAGGTTCTGAATGCCGCTGATACCGAAGAAGGCCGCGCAATCCTGCTGTCCGCGTTCCCCGAGATCGCAAACACCGAGGCGCCGATATGGGCGCTGCTGCCCGAAGCGATCAAGATGGTGAACAACGCGAAGGGGTTCGGCAACAAGCACTTATGGCCCAGCAGCAGCTAGTCCGTGCCTAACTTCTTGGTTCCAGATGAGCGCGGCGCAACGGGGGTCTACCCGCTGGGGCGCTGGTGAAGCCGGACGGCTCCACCAGCGATGCCTGAGGGCGCCTAGTACCCGGCCTGCTTGTCGATCAGGTTCAGCAGCGGCTCGCCCGCGCTGTGCCGGCGGAGGTTCTCGATCAGGATCTCCAGCCCGCGTGTGTGCGTCCCGGCGGTCGTCGCGCCGTTGTGCGGGGTGACGATCGTGTTGGGCGCGTCCCAGAACGGGCTGTCTTCGGGCAGCGGTTCTTCGTCATGCGCGTCGAGGCCCGCCCCCGCAACGTGCCCGCTGTTCAGCGCGTCCAGCAGCGCGGCGTCGTCGGCGATCCCACCGCGCGAGAAGCAGACATAATAGGCGCCGGGCTTCACTTCGGCGAACTCTGCCGCGCCCAGCATTCCGACGGTCGTGGGCGTGCGCGGGGCCGTGACCACCAGGAAATCGGCCTCGGCCAGGAAGGCGTGCAACTCACCCGGTGCGTACATTCGGTCGAAATTGGGCAGCGGATCGGAACTGCGGCGCAGGCCGACGGTGCGCATGTGGAAGGCCTTTGCCTTCAGCGCTAGGTCCTGTCCTGAATGTCCAGTCCCGAGGATGGCGCAGGTCTTGCCCGCCAGCTCTCCATGAGTGCGGCGGTTCCAGCGGCGCGCGCGCTGATCGTCGAGCCATTGTACCGCATCCCGTTGGAGCATGAGCATCAGCATCATCGCGTGTTCGGCCAGCGGCACCGCGCCATTGCCCTTGCAGCAGGTCAGGCGAACATCGCTGGCGACAAACTCCGGATAAAGCTGCGTGTTCGGTCCAGCCGCCCAGGATTGCACCCAGGCCAGGCGCGGCGTGGCGCGGGCCAGCGCCTCGGGCGGGACAGGTCCCGCCACGATGTCGGCGTCGTGGATGTGATCGGCCAGCTCTGCCGGGGAATCCAGATAGGTAAAACTGTAGCCGGGCGCTTCGGCCTCGAGCCGCGCTCGCCATGCGCGGCGGCCTTCGGCATCGGGCGTCACGGCATCAAGCATGGGCTGAACCACGATCACGTGCATGGGAATTCTCCGGGATGTGACGTCAGTCGCCCTTGGCCTGGTCGGCCAGCGCGTGCAGGGCAGTATCGGTCGTCAGGTCAATATGTTTCGTCATCAGTGCGCAGGTGGTCTTGGCGTCGCGGCGGATCGCGGCATCGAAAATCGCCGCGTGTTCGGCTGGCGTGTCGCGACCGCTGCCGCCGGTGGTGCGCGACAGGTAACGATAGCGTTCGTGATGGGCATAGACTTGACGGCGCAGCTCTAGCAGCCACCACGAGGGCGAGGCCGAGACCAGCGCCTCGTGGAAGTCGGTGTTGCGGGCCTCGAGTTCGTCGAGCTGTTCCTCGTCACGTTCGCGCCGTTCGACCAGCGAAAGCCGGTGATAGGAGGCGACGACCCGCGCCTCCCATTCGTCGTCACCCTTGGCCAGGCTGTCGCGCAGGGCTTCGCATTCCAGCATCACGCGGACCCGGCCGACATCCTGTACGTCCTCGGCAGAGGTCTGCTTGACGCGAAAGCCGCGCTGGCTTTGCTGAACCACCAGCCGGTCGCCGATCAGCCGCGAAAGCGCCTCTCGCAGCGGGGCCGAGCCGACCTTGTAGGTCTCGCGCAGTTCGGCGACCTTCAGCTTGTGACCGGGGGGCAGGCGGTTGTGGATGATGTCATGGTGGATCGCAGCATACGCCAGCTCGGCATCCGTCATGAAACCCTGATCTTCGACAAAATTCATTCTAATACCGCCCGTAGCGCACCCTTGCGACGCGTTCGAAAGGCAGCTTATCAGTGCCTGACGCTCAAATCAATAAATATCGACAAAATATGCTTCGTCCCGTCAATCGAAATCGGCGGCCTTGTCCGTACTTTCAGACCCTTTCGATCGTGCCGCTTGCCAGACTGCGGTCGACCGCTTCGGCAAGGCGTACCGCGGTCAGTGCCGACGCCCCGTCCGGATAGGTTCCGGCCAGGTCGCTGGCGGATCTGCCGTTTGAATGGGCGTCCAGTACATCGATGAAATGGCTGATCGCGTCCAAGATGTAACCTTCGGCAACTGGACCGAACAGCGGGTGATCGTATTCCAGCGCGCCGAACGGGTTCACCTCGGCGCTGGTCGCGGCGTTCGCGCTTGCACGGAAATAGCCGCGTTGCTGGCTGTCGACCTCGGCCAGGCCGCCATCGCCGACGATCCGAATCCCCTGGTTGACGATGGACGGGAACGATGCGGGCAGGGCCCAGCTTAAGGAATAGTGCATCGCGAAGCCGCTTTCGTAGTCGACCTTCGCCTGGATGCTGTCCCAGGCGTCCGCGATCCCCTTCGATTCCAGCAGGCCCTTCTGCCCGGTGGCCAGAACCCGCACCGGGGCAAGGCCGGTCAGCCAGGTGACGAGATCGTAGAAGTTGACGCCCAGGAACCACGACGGGGAAGAATGCGCGACCCATCCCTTCAGCCATGTTTCCGGCACCTCGATCCTGTCTTCCATGTGCACGCTGCCGTAGTGGAGCCGTCCGAGTGCCCCCGAGGCGATATCTTGGCGCAGCCGGATATGCGCCGGGTCGAACCGCTTGTGCTGATCCACGTAGAGCAGCAGTCCGGCCGTGGCGAAATCCGCGACCAGACGCGTTCCGCGCGCCGAGTCCACGTCGAGCGGCTTCTCTGTCAGCACATGCAGTCCATGGCGCAGGGCCGCTTCGATGACCGGGGCATGCAGGTGATCCGGCGTAGCCACGGCGACGGCATCAAGATCACAGGCATCCATCATCTCGTCTGCGCTTGCGTATCCGGGCAAGTCGAATGTCTGCGCGGCGCGTTCCCGGCGCCGCGCGTCTGTATCGGCGACCGCTGCCAACTCGACCTGCCCGCGCCGCTGCCGGGCGGCCAGGCACTTCAGGATCAGCGTACCGTAGGTGCCGCAACCGACGATGCCGATGCGCTTGGTGGAAGTCATAGCAGGTGCTCCGATGACTCAGGCGGTGGCCTGTGTGGGCATTCGCACCACCTTCGGCTCCAGTGCGTCGGTCCACTCGACAATGCCGGGGTCCAGTGTGATCCTGTGTTGCGCCAGGCTTCGAGCCACCGCCGCGCGGGCCGCAGGTCCGGCCATGGCCGCCGCGGCCTCGGGACCGGCAATCGACCAGTCGACAATGTTCCTGACGGCCTGGTCCAGCCGCAGCGCCGATCCCGCAAGACCGGCGCCAGAGGGCTGTACAACGCGACCATCCTCCAGCAGGCGCACTTGCATCCCGGCGAAGTCGTAGCGGCCGGGTGGCATTGCTGCGGCCACCACGGCGTCGGTGACGAGAATGCAGTTTTCGGGCCGCTTCAGGGCGATAAGCGCGCGCAGTGCCTCGGGCGGGATATGGGCGCCGTCGGCGATCAGGCAGGCAGCCAGGCGCGGCTCGGCCAGTTGTGCCAGCAGCGTGTTGTCGAGCTTGGGCAGAACTTGCGGCAGGCCGTTGCCCAGATGGGTCGAAAGGCTCAATCCCGCGTCCGCCGCTGCGCGGATCGTGTCGAAATTCGCGGCGGAATGGCTGACGGCAAGGGTTTTGCCCGCTGCCACCCACCGCTTGATCGCGGCGCACGCGCCCGTGCGTTCGGGGGCGAGGGTCAGCAGCAGGATCGGCCGGGACAGCGTCGCCTCGATCTCGGCCACCAGCGCCGGATCGGGGTCGGTCATGACGGCGGCGGGATGGCAGCCGTGATAGCCGCTTTCTGCATTCAGAAACGGCCCCTCAAGATGATAGCCGGGGACCATCGCCGGACCGAGACGACTGTCCCGAACCGCCGTGTCGAGCGCGGCGAAGCGGTCGCGAAGCGCCTCGGGGCTGGCTGTTATCAGGGTCGGCAGGCAGCCCGTCACACCGTCCCGCAACATGGCTTCCAGCGCGGTATCCAGCCGGTTTGCGGTCAGGCCGGGGTCGTTGAAGTCGACCCCGGCATAGCCGTTCACCTGTAGATCGAAGAGCCCTTCGGTTTGCACGACCTGCCCCTCAGCCCGCAGGCGCTTCGAGCAGACTTGCCGCCGCCGGATCCATGTGCACGCTGACGGCGTCGTGACCCTGAAGGATCGACGCCGGCGCCAGGTTCGTCACCGGCCCCTCCAGCGCTGCCTTCACCGCCTTCGCCTTGCGTTCATCCGGGATCGACAGGATGACCAGCCGGGACTTCAGGATCTGCCGCACCGACATCGAAACAGCCTGTGTCGGCACGTCATCCAGCGTCGGGAACCAACCCTCGCCGAATTGCTGCTGGCGGCAGGCGTTGTCCAGGTTCACCACCAGGAACGGCACTTCGGTGTCGAAATCGGCGGGCGGGTCGTTGAAGGCAAGGTGGCAGTTCTCGCCTACGCCAGCGAAACACACGGCAATGTCCTCGGCCGCAATGCGCGCGTTCAGCCGGGCGATTTCGGCGTCCAGATCGTCCGCGTCACCGTCCACGGCGACAAACTCGCCCAGGTTCGCGACCTTCTCGACGAAGCGGGTCTTCAGATAGCCGCGGAAACTGGCGGGGTGGCTTTCGGGCAGGCCGACATATTCGTCCAGGTGGTAGGCGGTGACCTTGCTCCAGTCCACGTCCTCTTGCACCAGGTGTTCGAGCATCTCGAACTGGCTTGCACCGGTCGCGACGATCACCGCCGCGCGACCATCCCGCGCGATTGCGTCGCGGATCGCGCCAGCGCCTTCCTGCGCGGCGGCTTGCCCCATGGATTGCTTGTCGCCATGCACGATCGTTTTCATCTGCCTACCTTTTGAACATCAGAGTTTGGAACAAAAGGATCAAAATGTGTGCGCCTGTCAACTGCATATAGCGGCATGAGATTTTTTTTGAACGAATCTGTTTAAATATGTTGACGCGCTCGGCGATGCGCGCTTTGCTGCCGCAAAATCAACAACCACCAACGGGAGCTTCCTTGATGAAACTATGCCACGCCTTGTTCGGACTGCTGGCCAGCGCAGCTGTCCTTCCGGTCGCCGCTTCGGCGCAGACCGTCTTGCGTCTGGCCGAGAACCAGCCGGACACCAACCCCGTCACGGTCGCGATGTACCGCTTCGCCGACCTGGTGAAGGAATACTCCGGGGGCGAGATCGAGGTTCAGGTCTTCTCGGGCGCGCAGCTCGGACAGGAGCCCGAGACCATCGAACAGGCCCAGGCCGGGATCATCGACTTCACCCGCGTGAACTCGGTCGGCCTGGCGAACGTCAGCCCGTCCATGGGCGCGTTCACGCTGCCCTATGTCTTTGCCGGGTGGGACCACAAGTACGAGGTGCTGGATGGCGAGATCGGTGCCGAGGTACTGGCCGATCTTGAAGATGTCGGCCTGAAGGGCTTTGCCTACATGGATGCGGGCGCCCGGTCGTTCTACACCGTCGAGGGCAAGACGATCGAAAGCATCGACGACCTGAAGGGCCTCAAGATCCGGGTTCAGCCGGCTCCGATCTCGATCCGGATGATGGAGCTTCTGGGCGCAGTCCCGACGCCGATGAACTATGGCGAGGTCTATTCCTCGTTGCAGACCGGCGTGATCGACGGCGCCGAGAACGATTTCGTCAGCTACCACACCTCGGCCCATTACGAGGTTGCCCCGAACTACGTGGTTGATGCCCACCTCAGCCCGCCCGCGCTGCTGCTGATGAACAAGGCCCGTTTCGACAGCCTGCCGCCCGAGCAGCAGGAGGCGATCACCAAGGCCGCCGTCGAAGCTTCGCTTTATGAACGCGAGATCATGCGCGAAGCCAACGAACAGGCCCGTGCGACGGTGATCGAAGGCGGCGCGACCGTGACCGAGATCGACAATGGCCCCTTCCAGGCGGCGGTGCAGCCGATCTATGAGGAGTTCCCCGACCTGATGCCGCTGCTCAAGCGCATCCAGGCCGCCAAGTAAGCGGGATCTCATGACCAAGGCGTGGCGCGGCCTGCTGGCCCAAATAATAGATGGGCTCAACCGGCTGGCCGCGCTCGCCTGCCATGGCCTGCTTGTGGCAATCACGCTGGTCACCGTGGCGCAGGTCTTCTTGCGCTTCGTGCTGAACAGCCCGACCAGCTGGTCCGAGGAAATCGCTTTGCTGTTCCTGATCTGGTTCGGCCTGCTGGCCGTGGCGGTCGGGATCCGTCGGCATGAGCACGTGGCGATCACCTTTCTGCGTGATCTTCTGCCCCTGCCGCTGGCGGTGGCGCTCGACTACCTGGCACAGCTGGCCATGGCGGGGTTCATGTTCACGGTCATGTACTACGGCGGTGACTTGATCGCGTTGACCGGGGTGCAGGTGCTGCCGGCCACGGGCCTTCCCAAATCCCTTCTCTATTTCCCCGCGATTGCAGGCGGGCTGCTGGGAATCGTCAACGCGCTGGCGAACATGATCCTGCGGGATGTGAGCCTGTCGGAAACGCTGGACCATCCGGAGACGCACCATGTCGGTTGATTGGGTTGGAATCGCGCTGCTTCTGGGCGGTTTCCTCGGGCTGATGCTGATCCGGGTACCGATCGCCTTCGCGCTTGGCCTTGCCTCGCTTGCCACGGCGATGCACCTGGGCCTGCCCCTGTTGCTAGTGGCACAGCGAATGATCAACGGGTTGAACTCGTTCACCTTTCTT
>JBFHFG010000086.1:0-8660 GCA_041583815.1 Halovulum sp. | reverse complement strand
GTGACGGGCTGGCTGTGGCCAGGGTCAGGCTGCGCGAATTGAGGGGCGGGGAAACTTGAAGATGACAGATCGAACGACTGCCGATACCGGCGACGCAGGGCGCGGCACCCCGGCCGAGGTTTTCGGGGTTTTCCTGAAACTGGGCTTAACGTCCTTCGGCGGTCCGATCGCGCACCTGGGCTATTTCCGCGAGGAACTGGTTTCGCGCAGGCGCTGGCTGGACGATGCCGCCTATGCCGACCTGGTTGCGCTGTGCCAATTCCTGCCGGGTCCGGCCTCCAGCCAGGTCGGGTTCGCGCTGGGAATGATGCGCGCAGGCTGGCTGGGTGCGCTCGCCGCATTTGTCGCGTTTACCCTCCCATCGGCGCTGCTTTTGCTGGGATTCGCGCTGACCGCGTCGGCCGTTGCCGGACCGGTGGGGGCGGGTGCGCTGCATGGGCTCAAGATCGTGGCGGTCACCATCGTGGCGCAGGCTGTCTGGGGCATGGCGCGCAATCTGTGTCCCGACCGCGCGCGGGCGACGATCGCCGTGGGGGCTGTCGCGATCCTGGCTGCGCTGCCCGGGCCATTCGGCATGGTCGGTGCCATCGTCTTCGGCGCGGTGGCGGGGCTTGCGCTGGGGCGGGGCACGGGTGCACCGGTCGGCGGTCACGTGACCATGCCGGTCACGCAGCGCGTGGCCATTCTGGCACTGGCGCTTTTCCTCGGGTTGCTGGTGCTTCTGCCACTGGTCGCGGGTCAGTCTCAGGGCGTGGCGGTGTTCGACAGTTTCTACCGCGCGGGTGCGCTGGTGTTCGGCGGCGGCCATGTCGTGCTGCCGCTTTTGCAGGCCGAGGTCGTGCAGCCGGGCTGGGTCACGCCGGATCAGTTCCTTGCCGGTTACGGCGCGGCGCAGGCTGTGCCGGGGCCGCTGTTCACCTTTGCCGCCTATCTTGGCGCGGCACTTGGGCCGTGGCCGAACGGCGTGCTCGGCGCGGCGATCGCGCTGGCGGCGGTGTTCCTGCCGGGGTTCCTGATCCTGGTCGGCGTGCTGCCGTTCTGGGACCGGTTCCGCGCCATGCCCTCGGCGCAATCGCTGATGCAGGGCGCAAATGCCGCGGTGGTCGGCATCCTCGGCGCAGCGCTGTACACGCCGGTCTTTACCAGCGCCATCGGGGACCTGCGCGACCTGACTCTGGCACTGGCCTGTTTCGTGGCACTGATGGCCTGGAAGGCGCCCGCCTGGTTGGTGGTGATCCTCGGCGCTGCCGGGGGCGTCATCCTGGCATCGCTGGGGTGATGCCCGCGCCGGGGCAGGGCGCCGAAATCGCCCGCCCGTGGCGGTCCGCGCCAGCGCCCGGCAGGCGGCAACCCTTCATTCACAAATGAAAGCTTTTCACTTTCAATGGGATAAGGGGGCTTTCACTATGAAATCACCCGATTTCACGGTGAAACGCAGGGCCGGGCCCCGCCCGACAGCCCTGCTCAGCGCTCGGTGAATTTCAGTTCGATCCGGCGGTTGCGGGCGCGGGCCTCGGCGGTGTTGGCCGGGTCGATGGGCTGGAATTCTCCAAACCCGTTGGCAGCCAGACGGTCGGCCGGAATGCCCTCGCTCTGGATCAGGTATTTCACCACCGACAGGGCGCGCGCCTGGCTTAGTTCCCAGTTGTCCGAATAGCGCCCGCCAGAGATCGGCAGGTTGTCGGTATGCCCGTCCACCCGCAGGATCCAGTTGATGCCCTCGGGGATCTCTCCCTGGATTTCGCGGATCACCGCAGCGACCTCGCCCAGCTGCGCCCGCCCCTCGGCGCCCAACGCCGCCGAGCCGCGGTCGAACAACACCTCGGACGAGAACACGAAGCGGTCCCCGACAATCTGGATCCCCTCGCGGTCGCCCAGGATCTCGCGCACCCGGCCGAAGAATTCAGACCGATAGTTCTCCAGGTTCTTCGCCTCGGCCTCCAGCCGCTCGCGCTCCGCCTCTTCCAACTCGCGACGGCGGCGCTCTTCCGCGGCCAGCTTGCGCTGCTCGGCGGCGACGCGTGCCAGCGCGGTGTTCAGATCCTGGCCCAGGCTTTCGATGCGCACCTGTTGCGCCTCTTCCTGCGCCTTCGCCTCGTCCAGCAAGGTCTGCAGCGAACGCAGCTGCTGGCTGAGCGCGGCCGTCTGCTGGTTCAGCAATTCCACCCGGCGCTGGCTTTCCGACGAGATTTCCTGCTGCTGCGACAGTTCCTGACGGGCCAGTTCCAGCAACGCGCGGCGCTCGTCTGCCAGGCTCAGCGCCTCGTCCCGCTCGTCGGCCAATTCGGCGCGCGTGGCCTCGGCCTCGTCCTGCGCCGCGCGGGCGCCGGCCAGCAGGGTCAGTGTCTCTTCCGCGCGGGCACGGGCCTGTTCCAGCTGAAGCGTCATCGCGGTCAACTCGGCCGAGGAATTCTCCAACCGTTCACGCAGCGCCCGGGCGGCCTCAGCCTCGACAAGCCGTGCCTGCTCGGCCTCTGTCAGCGCTTCTTCGGCCTCGGCCAGTTCCGCGGCCTGCGCGTCACGGGTGCTTTCAAGATCGGCCACCAGCGCCTCGAGCGCCTCGCGGCGCGCAGCGGCAAGCCGCGCAGCCTCGGCCCCTGCGTCGACCTCGTCCCGGGCACGTGCCAGGGCAAGTTGAAGTGCCTCGGCCCGGCTGATCTGCTGCTGGTTTTCCTCACGCAACCGTTCCAGGTCGTCCTGTGACGCCTCCAGCGCCGACTCGGTGTCGGACAGGTCGGACCGCGCGGCGGCAAGGTCGCTTTCCAGGTCGGCGCGCTGCGCCAGAAGGCCGGCAACCTGTTCCTCGAACGAGGCGATCTGCTGTTGCGCGCGGTCGCGCTGGTCGGACAGGGTCGCGATCAGCGCCGCCTGCTCTGCCGCCTGGGCCTCCGCCGCGGACAGGTCGTCGCCCAGCGTCTCGACGTCGCCTTCCAGTTCCGCGTTGCGCTGCTGTTCCAGGCCCAGCGCGCTTGCAAGCTGCGCCACCTCGCCTGACAGCTGTTTCAACTCGCGGTCCGCTTCGGTGATCCGGTCGCGCAGGACGAACTGCACGATCATGAAGATCGACAACACGAAGAACAGCACCAGCAGCAGCGCCGTCATCGCATCGACGAAGCCCGGCCAGATATTGGCCGAGAAGCGCGCGCCAGACCTGCGGGACAGCGGCATGGCCTAGCCCCTTGTCGCCTGGCGGATGGTCTCGGTCAGCTGAGCGATCTCCTGCCGCAGCTCGGCCACCGAGTCCTGCCGCCCGGCCGTCATTTCCTCGAGGATGCGCACAAGCTGCGTGTCCATGTTGCGCAGGCGCATCCGGCTGTCGGCGTCCAGCGCGCCACCTTCCTCCTCGCGCGTTTCCAGCATGGTGGCGATCCGTTCCTGGCTGGCGGCGAGCCGGTCGAAGATGCCCTGATCCGCGACGCCCCCGCCTTGCGGGCGTTCGTTCAATTGCTGCGCCAGCGCCATGACCGCGTCGGCCAGCCGTGTGATCTTGGCGTCGGTCTCGATCCGGCTGCTTTCCGCGCGCACTGCCAGGTCGCTGAGCGTACTGATTTGCGAGGCGGTCATCTCGGACCCCGCACCACCCCCAAGGCCAGTGCCCTCTTCGCCGGTGAACAGCGACAGTTTGGTGATCGAGCTGAGCCATTCCTCAAGCTCTGAATAGAACCGGTTCTGACCGTGCCCGGCGAACAGTTCCAGCAGGCCCACGACCAGCGATCCGGCAAGGCCCAGCAGCGACGAGGCAAAGGCCGTGCCCATGCCGCCCAGTTGATCCTCGAGCCCGGTCATCAGGTTGTCGAAGACCTGCATGGAGTCCTGCCCCTCCTGCGGAGCAAGGGTGCGAATCGTGTCGACCACGGCCGGAACCGTCGTCGCCAGACCATAGAACGTTCCCAGAAGACCAAGGAAAATCAGCAAGTTGATGATATAGCGCGTGATGTCCCGCGATTCGTCCAGCCGGGTGCCGACCGAATCGAGAATCGATCTCGTCGAAGTCGAAGTCAGCTGCTGCCGCGCCTCGCTGTCGCGCAGCATCGCCGAAAGCGACGCCAGCAGCCGGGGCGAGGCGGTGAACTCGTGACCGGGCCGGTCCAGCGCGAAACCCTCGATCCAGTTGACGGCCGAGGTCAGGGCGAAAACCTGCCAGAAGCAGGCCAGCACACCGACGATGAACACCGCCAGGATCACGCCGTTCAGGTAGGGCGAGGCAAGGAAGATCGGTGACACCGACGGGTAGGCGAAGAACGACCCGACCGCCACCAGCACAAGGATGATCACCATGATCACGATCTGCCGGAACGGCTGGGAGAACTGCGGTTCCTTCTCGCGATCCATCAGCATGAAAGCTCGTGCCCCTTGCCCAAGTATTGTCAGCCGCGCTGCCGCAGCAGTCTAGCCGTGCCGCCGGGGCCCGCCAAATGTCAATTGCTGCTGCGCAATAAAGGCAGGTTTGTACGGCTTTTGTTGCGCGTCCGACATGGTTCCCCCATATCTTGTAGCCATCCAGTATTCCGCGAGGGGCATCATGTTGGAAACTTTCGGACCCCCGGCAATCGCCATTGCCGTTTTTGCCGCCGTCCTGATCTGGATGACGGTCAAGTCCGTCCCGCAGGGCGAGGAATGGACGGTGGAGCGTTTTGGCCGGTACACGCGCACCCTTCGCCCCGGTCTTCGGTTCCTGGTCCCGCTGATGGATCGGGTCGGTGCGAGGATCAATATGATGGAAACCGTTCTCGACATCGAAAGCCAGGAGGTCATCACCCGCGACAACGCCATGGTGCGCGCCGACGCGGTGGCGTTCTACCAGGTGATCGACGCGGCCAAGGCGGCCTACGAGGTGCGCAACCTGGAACGCGCGCTGTCGAACCTCAGCCAGACCAACATCCGCGCGGTGATCGGCGCGATGGACCTAGACGAAAGCCTGTCGAACCGAGACGTGATCAACTCGAAACTGCTGACGGTGATCGACCAGGCCTCGAACCCTTGGGGCGTCAAGGTCACGCGGGTCGAGATCAAGGACCTGGCGCCGCCCAAGGACATCACCGAGGCGATGGGTCGCCAGATGAAGGCCGAACGCGACCGCCGCGCCGAGATCCTGATGGCCGAGGGCCAGAAACAGTCCGCGATCCTGAAGGCCGAGGGCGAGCGCGAGGCGCAGATCCGTGAGGCAGAGGGCCGGCGCGAGGCCGCCTTCCTGGACGCCGAGGCGCGTGAGCGCGCCGCCCGCGCCGAGGCCGAGGCGACACGCATGGTGTCCGAGGCGATCGCCGCGGGCGATGTGCAGGCGGTGAACTATTTCGTGGCGCAGAAGTACACCGAGGCGCTGCGCGACGTGGCAGCCTCGCCCAGTTCCAAGACGATCATGGTGCCGCTGGAAGCCTCCAGCCTGATCGGATCGATCCAGGGTATCCGCGAGCTGGCCGACGCCGCGGGCAAGCGGGGCTGAGCCGGTGTTCCCCTGGCTGGAAACGCTGTCGCCCTGGTGGTGGGTCGCTTTCGCCCTGATCCTCGGCGCGGTCGAGATGCTGACCATGTCGCTGTTCCTGCTGTGGCCCGCCGCCGCCGCGTTGCTGATGGCCCCGCTGGTGGCACTGGCCCCGGGCATGCCCGGCGAATTGCGCCTGGCAGTATTCGCCGCGCTCGGCATTGCCCTGACCTTCATCGGCCGTGCGCTGGTGCGCCGCTATGGTGACGGCGGCGAATCGTCCGACGGGACGCTGAATTCCCGGGCGGCGCAGATGGTCGGGCGGCGCGGCCGCCTGCTGTCGGCCACTGACGGCGAGTTGCGGGTCGAGATCGACGGCACGCAATGGGCCGCGCGGCTAGAGGACGAGGCTCCACTTGCACCGGGCGTTCTGGTCGAAGTCACCGGCGTACAGGGGATGACGCTGCGGGTCAGGCCGCGCCTTAACCGCTCGTAAAGCCTGAGGCGCTAGCTCTGATCCGGCATCCGCTGGAAGGAGTTTCGCGCCATGCAGCCCGGCCCGATTGCCCGCACCGCCGTACTGTTCTGCCTGCTCGCCGCGCCGGCTACGGCGCAGCAGACCTGCCCCGTCCATGTCGTTGCAGGCGGCGAGACGCTGCGCCGAATCGCCGACCGCTACCTCGGTTCGCCCGATCTGTCCGGCCTGATCTATGCCCGCAACCGCGACCGGATCGGCCCCGATGCGGACCGGATCACACCCGGAATGCCGCTGGCCATCCCGTGCGAGGGCGGTATCGCGGCCGGCGCGCCGCGTCAGGCAAACAACGGTGGGACCTCGGGATGGACCGGCGCAACGCCGGGGGACCCCGCGCCCATCGCACCCTTGGCCCAAGCCGCCGCCGCCCCTAAGACCGAGGCTGACGCGGGTCCGATGCCTGTGTCTGACACGCCGATCACCGGCACCCCGGCCACGCCCGGCTCTGCATCCGGGTTACAACCGGCGGCGATTGCAGTGCCCGAACCTGAACCGGTCGAGGTTGCCGCTGCGCCAGTCGCGGCACCAACACCTGCACCAGAGAAGCAAGTTCCATCGAATGCCAGTGTACTACATGTGGTGACCGGCGGCCCCTATGCACCCTACGTGGCACCGGATTCCGGTGACGGCGGGCTGATTCCCGTCCTGGTCCGGGCAGCGCTGGACACTACCGACGGGCCATCGCCGCGCATCGCCTTCGTCAACGACCGGGCTGCGCATGTCACCGAACTGCTGCCGCGCGGCGTCTACACCCTCAGCTTCCCGTGGGTATTCCCGGATTGCGCCGCCCCCGCGCCTGGCCCGACCGAGATCCGGTTGTGCGAGGATTTCATCGCCTCGGACAGCCTGTACGAACAGGTGACGGAATTCTACGCGGTCTCAGGCGGCCCCTTCGCCGAGGTCACCACCATGGAGGGACTGGAAGGCGCACGCATCTGCCGCCCCGAGGGCTGGCCCGTGGGCGATCTGCATGCCGCCGGGCTGCTGCCCGACCGGGTGCTGCTGGTGCGCCGCCCCGACCCTGGCGGCTGCCTGGAGGCGCTGGATAGCGGCGCCGCGGATATTGCCTCGCTCGATTCGATGCTGGCCCGCGCGATTGCCGGGCAGCGCAACCTGCGCAACCCGCTGGTCGTGCTGGAACCGCTCAGCCTGGCCGAGGGGCTGCGTGCCATCGCCCGCGCTGATGACCCGGACGGCAAGGCCGCGATCGAACGGCTGAACAGGGGACTGCGCGCCATCGCCGAATCGGGCACCTGGTTCGACCTGGTCCGCGCCGGCATCCTGTCCGCCGACGGATGAAACCGGAGGCGCGCAACTCCGGTCAGGGCAGGCAACGGACCCGCTCGGCCAGGTCGAACAGGTCCGGATCCTCCAGCCCCAGGTCGCGCAGGCTGCGCACCGTGTTCAACAGGTAGTCGCGATTGCTGCCCGCCGGGCCTTCGGCCCGTGCGATGATCTCGGCCTGCGTCTCCAGGCTGAGCGACCCGCGATACTGATCGTGCGCGCGGTCCATGACATAGCACAGCGCCTCGACCCGGCGGCCATCGGCCAGGGTCAGCGGCTCCAGCACTTCCAGATAGGCGGACGAGACAAGCTCGCGTTCGCGCAGGTAGGACAGGCAATCCGCCGCGCCACTGCCCGGCGCGACGCGATAGGCCACTCCGGCACAACTGGCCTGGTGCTGCCGATCCAGCGCAAGCACCAGGCCGGGCGCCTCGGGCGTTCCCCGGTAGACGATGGACGCCATGCAGAACGACCGGTGATACCCATCCAGCGTACCCAGCACGGATTCGGCGGCATTGAACCCCGGATTCCACATCAACGAGCCATAGGCGAACACCCAGAACCCGGCATCTGTGTCGATGGAAACGGTACCCCCGGCCATCGGATCGGCGTGCTGGCTCATCGCGCTGCGGCCTCCTGTCCTGCGACGGGCCTGTTGCCCGGCGTCGGCGGCTGGTATAGCGCGCCCGTACCCGCAACCGAAAGCCCATGGTGATGATGCGCCGCCTGTTCTTCATCGTTCTCGCCGCTGCCTTTATCTGGTCCGGCTACTGGTGGGTGGGGCAAAGCGCCAAGACGGCCGCGATCGAGGGCTGGATGGCAACGCAGCGGCAGCAGGGCTGGGTGGCCGAGGCCGACGAGATCCGGGTGCAGGGCTTTCCGAACCGGTTCGACACGACCCTGACTGACGTCACCCTTGCGGACCCTCGCACGCGGGTGACATGGCAGGCGCCGTTCTTCCAGATTCTGGCGCTGAGCTATGCCCCGAACCACATCATCGCCGCTTGGCCGCAGTCGCAGACCGTGAGCGGCCCGTTCGGGCAGGTGCAGGTCGACAGCCGCGTCATGCGGGCCAGCGTTCGGTTGCGCGCGTCGACCTCGTTGGCGCTGGAGGAAGCGCGGATCGAGTTGAGCGGCATCCGCGCCAATTCCGACGCGGGCTGGTCCACAGGGCTGGCCGACGGGCAGCTTGCCGTGCGCGCGGCACCGGATGCACCGGCCCCCAACAGCTACGAGATTTTCCTGCGGGCCAGCGCGCTGGATCTGCCGCAGACATTGCGCGACCAGTTGGACCCGGACGGCACCCTGCCGCCCGCCGTCGGTGCGGCGCGGCTGCGCGCGACGGCGGTGATGGACGCGCCGCTGGACCGGCATCTGGCCGATGACGTGCCGCCGTCCCTGGTCGCGCTGACCATCGAC
>JBFHFG010000085.1:0-8689 GCA_041583815.1 Halovulum sp. | reverse complement strand
GTCGGGCAGCATGCACAGGATCACCGAGCCGGGTTCGGCCGACTGCGCGATTTGCATCGCGATTGCGAAGGTTGAACCGCCCGAAACGCCGGTGAAGATCCCCTCCTGCTGCGCCAGCTTGCGCGCCCAGGCCATGCCGTCGGGGCCGGTGACCGGGATCAGGTCGTCGTATAGCCCATCGTCGATGGCCTCTTGCAGGACCAGCGGGATGAAATCCGGGGTCCAGCCCTGGATCGGGTGCGGCTCGAACGCCGGGTGGCTCTCGGCGGGGGCGCCGTCGGCGGAACGGGCCTGCTTGTGGCCCGAGCCGACGATGGCGGCATTCGCCGGTTCGCTGAGGATGATCTTCGTCTCGGGCCGCTCACGCCGCAGCACCCGGCCCACACCGGTCACCGTGCCGCCGGTGCCGTAGCCGGTGACGAAGTAATCCAGCCGCTGACCGCTGAAATCAGCGATGATCTCGCGCGCGGTGGTCGCCTCGTGGATCGCGGCATTTGCGGGTGTCTCGAACTGGTGGGCCAGGAACCAGCCATGCGCCTCTGCCAGTTCGACCGCCTTGCGGTACATGCCGAAGCCCTTTTCGGCGCGGGGAGTCAGCACGACCTTTGCGCCGAGGAAGCGCATCAGGCGGCGCCGCTCGATCGAGAAGCTGTCGGCCATCGTTACCACCAGCGGATAGCCTTTGGCGGCGCAGACCATCGCAAGTCCGATGCCCGTGTTGCCGCTGGTCGCCTCGACCACGGTCTGGCCGGGTTTCAGGCTGCCATCGCGCTCGGCTGCCTCGATGATGCCGATGGCCAACCGGTCCTTGACCGAGGCCGCCGGGTTGAACGCCTCGGCCTTGACGTAGATCGTCACGCCCTCGGGCGCGAGCCGATTGATGCGGATCGCCGGCGTGTCGCCGATGGTCTCGACCACGCTGTCGTAAAGGCGGCCGCGTCCGGTCGTCCGCCGCATGTCGGAAATATCCATGATTTTCCCCTTTCGAAGCGCCCGGCTTGCAACCAGCGGACTGGTCGGCAGAGTCGTGGCTAGGGGAAGTCTAGCAGGAAACCCGCTGCTGCGCGTGCTTCAGCGTATCCCGGCGGCACGGGTGAGGGGCACAGGGTACAGGAGGCGAGGATTCGGGCGGGATCGGGCCAAGCCGGCCCCGCCCGGATCGTTCAGCCGGTATAGCCCTGCCGCGCGGCGTTCGCCTCGGCATCAGCCTTCTTCTTGTAACCTTCCGAAGCGGCACCAACGATCTGGCCGTTCGAAGCCTTGCGGCGCCAGCGATGCTCGCCCCGCTTGTCGGTATAGAACTCCCACTTGTCCGAAGCGACCGGGCCGCGGTTCATGTTCTTCTCGCAGTCGGCCTTGGAATTGTAACCCTCGGACGCCGCGCCGACGATCTGACCGTTGGACGCAAAACGCCGCCACCGGTACTTGCCAGCCTTGTCGGTATAGACTTCGAACTTGTCGTTCTCTCCGGCCATAAGCCTCTTCCTCCGCTGTGGATCCAGTGCGGCGATCTTGCGCAACGCATACACACCGCGCAATCCCCAAGTAATCGAGGGTACTCAACCGTGTTTTCTGTAGACCAGCGTCACGACCGGCAGATCGACCGGCGCGGTGGTATCCTCGTCGTTGAGAACGCTCTCGATCAACTCGACGGTCGTGCCATCCGCCGCGCCTACGCGTTCGACTATCTGCTTCAAGGCGTCGAGTTCTGCCCCGAAAGGATCCAGCTCGTTTGCGCGGTCGGGCAGGTGGTAGCGGCTGTGATCCAGAAGCAGCACGCCGCCGGGCGCAAGGCTGTCGATCCATGCGCGAAAGGCTTTCTCGGGATCGTAGGCATGATCCCAGCTGTTGGAATAGACGAGGTTGAAGGCACCTATCCATTCGGGGTTCACTTCGTGAAAGTCCCATTGGATGGTGGCGGGAAACTCGGTCGCGGTCGAAGATATCTCGGTCCCGAAGATGTCCGCGCCTTCACCCAGCGCCTCGGAGAACCACTTCTGCTCGAACCCTTGCCGGGTGCCATGACAGACGCCGCGCCGGACCTCGACACCCAGTGCCCCGACCCTTTCGGCCAGCAGGCCAATGTGGCCCCGTGTAACCCACTGACCGTGCAATTTGGCGCGGTTGCCTTCTTCCTGGATCTGCCGATAGGTCTCGTAGTCGAACGTCCGGTCCTTGTCGAACTTGACTAGGGCCCAGCCGTCCTGTTCCTCGCGCTGCAGCGCACCCAGCGCCTTGTCGTAGGTTGCCTTCCAGACCTTGGGAACCCGCAATCGCGCCGCGCCGGGCACCTTGTTCAGCACCCGCTTGGCCATCGACAAGACATCTGAGTTTTTCATCCTGGGTCTCCTGACCGTCTCATTTCAACTGTTCCTGAGCGCCAGAACCGTTCCGATGGTGCAAAGCGCGATGCGCAGGTCCATCATCGGGCCGCGCCGCGCGACATATTCAAGGTCGTACTCGATGCGCGGTCGGGTCTTGCCGTTGCGCTTGTGCATCACTTGCGCCAAGCCCGTCATACCCGGCCGGACAGAGCAGCGCCGGACCCACGCATCCGGATCGTAGGCCTCGCGCTGGCGCGGTACGTCCGGACGCGGCCCGACAAGGCTCATGTCTCCCTTCAAGACGTTTAGCAGTTGTGGCAGTTCGTCGATACTGGTTCGGCGAAGCCATCGCCCGATGGGGGTAATCCGGCTGTCGCCGGTCAAGGTCTGGTAGCCGCCAACACGCGACGCGTCGGGCACCATCGTGCGAAATTTCCACATGGTGAAGGGGCGGTCATTCAGGCCCAGCCTTTGCTGACCGAAGAACACCGGCCCGCCATCAGAAAGTCGGATAGAAAGGGCGACTACCAGCCATAGCGGTGCGGTCATCGCGATCAGCCCCCCGGCAACCAGGAAATCGATCGCCCGTTTTACGGGGGCATAGCATCCACCGATGGTCATTCATGCCCCTCCAGGAGTTCGCCTGCCACATCCGCCACCCGACCAGCCGAACGACCGTCCGTCGGCGCGCGCAGCCGGGAAAGGTCCGGCGGCGATGCACATTTCAATGCCTGCATCAGACCTTCCGGCCCGGGAATGTCAGAGGCAAGGCCGTACTCGGCAAAGGGAGGCATCCCCGAGTTCCCGATGGTGACCACGGGCTTGCCGCAAAGCGCCGCCTGGATGCCGACGGTGGTCGACTGTTGTACAATGATATCCGCGGCGTGGATCAGCACCTCTATTGGCGGTTCGGGTTCGAACAGGACCGCGGGATGACGCGTCGAGAACCCGCCGTCAGGGGAGTTCGGGTGCGGACGGACGATCAGGCGCGTCCGAGGATCAAGGTTCAGTACCTGCAGAAGATGCGGCGCAATCCGCTCAGCCGGAATGAGGGTCTTGCCGCCGACCTGGGCTGCCTTCGACTGTTGCGGCCAAAGGACCAGGCGCGCGTCACCAAGACCGCGCGCCTGCCTGAACTCGGCTGCCTCGCGCGCGTACGCCGCATCAAAGACCTGGTCGAAGGCCGCATTGCCGGTCACCCGGACCTCGTTTCGGGGGCGACCATGCGCCACCAGGAAATCCTCGACTGCACCGCCAAGTACTGTGATCAAGTCGCCGTGCCCGGCTTTCGCAACATAATCGATCTCGTAGACCAGGAAATGATCCGTCACGCACAGAGACGGAATGCCCAACCTGCGCGCCGCGGCGAGCACCGCGCTTTCACTGCGTGGGGCATTGGTGGACACGGTCAGATCGGGCTGCAAATCCGCGAGAATCCTTGCCCAGCTATGCGTGGGATGAAACGCCTTGCGACCGATTTCGGCGAACTTCTTGCGCGCGGCGTCTTCGCCCAGATCTTCGATAAGGTCGGAAAGACCAAGCCCATGATATACGTGAGTTTCAATGTCGCTGATCGAGGGATGACCTGATACCGGGGCGATACCGCGCCCCAACTCCAGAATTCGTTCTCGATCCGGCCAGCCGGCGATGAGTTCAGCCAACGTCCGAGATGGCAAGCCGGACGACCGCGCCCCAGGGATGGCGGCGGTCAGCGGCAGGAGGGTCACCTGCGCCCCGCGCGCCACAAGCTCGTGCGCGACGGGAACGAGCATGCGCATGTGCCCGCCGCCATAGGCGACCATCAGGATCCGGCGATTTTCCACCCGCGCGCGCTCAGGCCGCGGCCCGAAGTGCCTCGCGTTCGGCCAGCCACTCGTCGGCATAATCGACGTTCTGCCAGTCGGCGAACCAGGGGCCGCCACGGGTGTAGTGGATCACCTTCGGGTCGATCGATGGGTCGGAGGATCCCTCCAGCCAGTTGTAAGTTGCCGGCAACGCACCGATCTCGTCGTCTTCGAGCCAGAAGAAACGGTGAAGATCGCGCCCCGGGACCGAGTTGATCACCTCGGGCGTCAGCTTGGCATGTGCCGGGTGGTTGCAGTTCCAAAGCATCATCGACGACCAGTTCTTGCGCGCGTAGAGCAGCTGAAGCTGGCCGTCCATCTTGGTCTCGTTCTTCGGCACGTGATGGTGCTGCACGCACTGCACGGCGTATTTCGGGTCAGCCAGTTGGAAGACCTCGTCGATGTCGCAGCGCCACAGGAAGTCACAATCGCAGAATATGGCCCACTGCCCCTCGGCGACATGCGGGATCAGGAAGCGTGAAATCGCGAACTCTGTGCTCATCGGCGCTTCCGAGATAGGGTCCCACATCCGTCCGTCACGAGTTTCGACTGCGCGGGTATAAAGGCCCTTTGACTGCAGCTCGGAAAGCTTCAAGTCCCGGATACCAAGGTCATGCCGCGAGGTTCGGGATAGAATGGAGTGACGGCAGACATCGGCGACCTCTGCTTCTCGGGGATCCCATCCGATAAAAACTTCGACCATGTTCTGCTCCATCCGTATCTGTGCCAGATCGTTCGGCCGCCACGCGGCACTGCTTAATCGGAACCGAACATCGCAATATTGGCATTAGTTTGACCTGGACGAAACTTGTGGCCCCAGTACCGCAAGTGCCACGCCACCAAGGATCAGTGCGGCGGCGAGGGCGAAGGACAGGTTCGCGACCTCGTCCAGCAGCACTATACCACCGGCCAGCGCGATCAGGGGTACAGTGAGTTGCGCCACCGCGGCCAGGCTGGCGTCGAGCGCGGGCAGCGCCGCGTACCAGATGGCGTAGCCCAGCCCCGAGGCCACCGCGCCCGAGGCGACCGCAAGCGCCACGCCGGGGATGGTGACCGGGGCTGCCAGTTCTCCAGTAAGGGGCAACAGGACCAACGCCACCGGCGCCGCGAACAGGAAGTTCCCGGCGGTCGTCGACAGCGGGTCCCCGGCGCGCGCGCCGCGCAGCGAGTAGACGCCCCATGCCGCCGCAGCCAGCAGCATCATCGCCGCCCCCGCGGCGTCAGGCGCCCCGGCGCCGGGCAGGAACAGCACCGCCAGCCCTGCGAGGCCCAGCATGGACCCGGCCCAGCGAAGGGCTCCGGGTCTTTGACCGGCCAGCAAGGCGCCGCCGAACATGGTGATCTGCACGCCTCCGAACAACAGAAGGGCCCCAAGACCCGCATCCAGCGTGACATAGGCGAAGGAAAAGAACACCGCGTAGACCAGCAACGCCCCTGCCGACACCGGCGTGCCCGCGCGCAATACCGCCACCGCGCCGCTGCGCGCAGTCGCCAGCGCGGTCAGCACCAGCGCGCCCGACAGCAGCCGGATGGCGGTAAACACGGCCGGGTCCATCCCCTGCCCGGCCAGGGCCGCACGGTTCAGGATCGAGTTGGCGGCGAAGGCGACCAGGGCCGCGACGGTCAGGACGAGAATGTGCATGGGCGCGACTATGGCCACAGGCCGGCGCACCCGGCAAGCGCGGTTGCCGGGGTCGTGATGACATGCGATGCAGGGCGCATGACGAAGGGGACGATCCGCCTGGCCGTGCGCGCGCTGATCCTGCACCAGGACCGGCTGCTGCTGGTCAATGCCTATCCCGACGGGCAAAGCGACCTGTGGTGCGCCCCCGGCGGCGGCGCCGAGCCGGGCGCCAGCCTGACCGACAATCTGGCCCGCGAGGTCTGGGAAGAAACCGGTCTGCGGATTGAACCGGGCACCCCCGCCGGAGTGAACGAGTTCCACAACCCCGACGACGGGTTTCACCAGGTCGACGTGTTCTTCCGCGCCACGATCACCGGCGGCCAACTGGACCCTGCATGGACCGACCCCGAGGCCGTGGTGACCGAGCGCCGTTTCTTCGCCCGCGACGAGATGGGCGCGATCCGGTTCAAGCCGGACACGCTGCCGCGCATGGCGTTCGAGGGCGACAGCGCCCCCGTCGTCTACGACGGGCTGGAACGGCTGATCCGCTGATCCCTACAGCGTGTCGGCGCGGTTGAGCAGCGGCTGGCGCGGCAGGATCGAGGCCCCCAGCACGCCCACACCCAGCAGCGTCAGGCCCATGACGAACAGCCAGCCGAGCACGGGGATCAATGCCGCGATCCCGGTCAGGACCGCGCCCAATGCCGCGATGCCGAAACGTCCCGGAAAGCTGTCGGGGATCGTCTTGCCGAAGCCCTGCCAGACCCCTGCCCCCAGCACGTAGACCCCCAGCACGTATCCCGCGAACAGGATCAGACCGGTGATCAGCAGGATCGGTGGGATCAACAAGATGCCGACCAGCGTCAGCGCCAGCACCAGCCCGCTGCCCGCCAGTGCTGAGGTTAGCAGGAACCCAGACAACAACGCCCGACCGGGACGCGCCAATGCCAGCTTGCGCCAGGCGCGCACGCGGTCCGGCGCAAGCGCCAGCGCCAAAGCGGCGGCCAGGCCCACGACGATCACGCCGCCGACAAAGCTGCCCAGCACGGTCCAGATCGACGGGCGTGGATCACCCAGTCCGGGCAGGCCGCCGCGCTCGTACTCCTCGATGCGCCGGACCGTCACCCGGTCTGCGGCCGCGACGCTCTCGGGAACGGTCATCTCGTCCGGATCGGGCACGTAGAGGGTCAGCGCACCGTCCACGCGGGCGCCGTTGCGAAACTCGACGCGGCGGGCCGCGATCACGGCATCGCCGGTAACGACGGCCGAGATCTGCACATGCTCGCCGGTCAGCAGGGCATAGCCGGATACCGGTTCGGTCAGCGCAAGCTCGGAACCGCCCGCGCGCAGGTCGCCGCCGACCGCGCCACGGATCTCGACCGAGTATCCGAACAGCGTGGCATCCCCCTGCACCGGCGCATCCAGTTCCACGTCGAATCCGGCGGCATACAGCGCGTCGGGCACCGGCGCCTCGATCCGCAGGCGACGCCCGGCGAGGTGCGCGCTGCCGCCCGGTGCGGAACTGACGCGCACCGTTTCGCCCGCAAGGAAGACGTCGTCGACACCTTCAATGCCGGTGAAGTCCACGGTCTGCCCCGCGGCGAACCGGTCGCCGCCAATGTTCAAGACCGACTCCGAGGGCTGCGCCGCGGTCGGTCCCGCCAGAAGCCATGCGGCCATGATGGCCGTTACGATGCGTCGCATGATCTTCCCCATGAGCATGAAACCTGCATCACCCTATCCGCAGCAGGGGCCGCGCGAATTGATACCGCTCAAGTGGACGCGGTTTCCCGGCCCGCCACGCCATGATCGGCGGAGGTTCGCCACACCGATCCGACGGGGGCTGGCGCGGCGCGATCGGCGCGGTAAGCTTCGCCAGGAAAACCCATTCGGAAGCCGCCCGTGCCGTCATTCATGTTCCGCAGGCTTGTCATTCTAGCCGCCCTTGCGCTGGCGGCATGCGGCGGGGCGGATCCCGCCCCTGCCCCGCCAGCGTCCCGCGCCCTTCATCCCAATGAGACGCCCGAGCTGCGCGCGATGATCGTCGAGGCGGCGCAGCGCAACGACGTGCCGGTTTCAGTGGTGCAACGGGTGATCCTGCGCGAGAGCAGCCACCGCCCCACGGCGCGCAACGGCCCCTACTACGGGCTGATGCAGATCCATCCGCAGACGGCACGGACGATGGGCTACAAGGGCAACGCTTCGGGCTTGCTGGATGCCGAGACCAACCTGCGCTACGCGGTCAAATACCTGCGCGGCGCATGGCTGGTTGCTGACGGCAACCCGGACAAGGCAGTGAAATGGTACTCGCAGGGGTATTACTATGAAGCCAAGAGGCGCGGCCTGCTGGAGGAAACGGGGCTGCGCTGAGATAAACGCATTTCACCTGACCCAGCGGGACGCGTCTGGCGCAGACATCTACGCCAAGCAGCCGCGCGATTATTCAGGCACAAAAAGAATAGCGCCCAGGTCAGTATTCAGAAACCTATCCTGATGCTTTAGCCTGCCATCTGCAATGTATAATTTCTCCACCAAATAATCCTGAATCTCTCCGTATTCTGGTACTATGGCGAACATTTCTCCCTTCTTAGAACGCCAAAAATAGGCATTCCCTTCTTCCGCTACGACTTCCTGAAGAATCGCACGAACGGCTGCAGGGTCTGTCACCCGATCAATCTGAAAATAACAAACCCCCTCAAAACCTGCGGTGCCGATCGCCGTAACCGCTCCAACCACTATGGTGACCGGGGCCATTACGACACTACCGACCGCCCCGACCACGCCGCCTGTCCCAGCAATAATTCCCACGGTTCCGGCGGCGGAGGTACCCGCTGCCGTCGAAGCGAGCATTGTGAGGCCGGATGTCGAGTGTACGAGGGTGTAGTAGCCCGCCACAT
>JBFHFG010000084.1:0-8720 GCA_041583815.1 Halovulum sp. | reverse complement strand
GTGCTGTCGGCCTGCGTCATCTGCATGGTCGTGGGAGTGCCGGTCGGCATCGCGGCGGCGCACCGTCCAGCGCTTTACCGCTGGATGCGCCCGGTCCTGGACCTGATGCAGACGCTGCCGACCTTTGTCTACCTGATCCCGGCGATCGTGTTCTTTGGCATCGGCATGGTGCCGGGCCTGATCGCGACGGTGATCTTCGTGCTGCCCGCGCCGATCCGGCTGACGCACCTTGGCATCACCTCGACGCCCAAGCACCTGAAAGAGGCGGTCGAAAGCTTTGGTGCCACGCCCTGGCAGGCGCTGTGGAAGGTCGAGCTGCCCTTTGCCCTGCCGCAGATCATGGCGGGACTGAACCAGTCCATCATGCTGTCGTTGTCGATGGTCGTGATCGCTGCGCTGGTGGGGGCCGACGGGCTGGGCGTGCCGGTGGTCCGCGCGCTGCAGCGCGTGGACACGGCGACCGGCTTCGAAAGCGGCTTCATCATCGTGGTCGTGGCGATCCTGCTGGACCGCATGTTGCGGATGGAGGGGAAATGAGACTGACCGGCGCATGTCATTGCGGCGCGGTGCGCTTCACTGCCGATATCAGGGGCGGGCTGGACAGCGCGCGGCGCTGTGACTGCTCGTTCTGCGCGATGCGCGGCGCGGTCGCGGTCACCGCCCCTCGGGACGGCCTGACCATCACTGCGGGCGAGGACAGGCTGACGCGCTATACGTTCAACACCGGGACCGCACAGCACTATTTCTGCTCGATTTGCGGGATATATACGCACCACCGGCGGCGTTCGAACCCGGACGAGTACGGCGTCAACCTGGCCTGCCTGGAGGGGCAGACGCCGTTTTTGCCTGAGGTGCAGGTGATGGACGGCCGCGCGCACCCGTCCGACGGTGGACCCGAGCGCATCGCGGGAACGCTGCGCTACACGCCATCGGACCGCCCATGAAATCGCCTGCCGTCACGTTCGACAAGGTCTCGATCGTCTTTGGGGATGCACCCGAAAGCGCCCTTCCGTTCATGGACAAGGGCCTCAGCCGGGCCGAGGTGCAGGACAGAAGCGGTCAGGTCCTGGGCGTCCACGATTGCTCGCTTCAGGTTGGCGAGGGCGAGATCGTCGTGTTGATGGGGCTGTCCGGCTCGGGCAAGTCGACCCTGCTGCGGGCAGTCAACGGGTTGAACCCGGTGGTGCGCGGTGCGGTGACAGTGCACGACGGGGCCTGGGCCTGCGTGCCCGGTGAATGCTCCCCCCCTGATCTGCGCCGGCTGCGACGAGAGTGCGTGGCGATGGTCTTCCAGCAGTTCGGCCTGTTGCCGTGGCGCAACGTGCGCGACAACGTTGTCCTGGGGCTGGAACTGGCCGGTGTGCCGCGGGCCGAACGCATGGCGCGGGCGGACGCACAGCTAGAACTGGTCGGCCTGGAGGCCTGGGCCGACCACAAGGTCGCGGAACTGTCGGGCGGCATGCAGCAGCGTGTCGGCCTGGCCCGGTCATTCGCCACCGAGGCGCCGATCCTGCTGATGGACGAGCCGTTCTCGGCGCTCGATCCGCTGATCCGCACCCGTCTGCAGGACGAGCTGGTGGACCTTCAGCGCAAGCTGAAACGCACCATCATTTTCGTCAGCCACGACCTGGACGAGGCATTCAAGCTGGGCGACCGAATCGCGATCATGGAGGGCGGGCGCATCGTGCAGGCGGGCACGCCGCAGGACATCTATTCCAACCCGGTCAGCGAGTATGTGGCCGATTTCGTCGCTCACATGAATCCGCTGGGCGTGCTGACCGCGGCAGACGTGATGCAGGCCGGGACAGGCGCGGGCGAGGGGGCGGTACCCGCCGGAATGCCGATCCAGCAGGTCATGCAGCGGCTTGCGGGATCCGAGAGTCCTCTGAATGTCGAGCGCGATGGCCGGGTCGTCGGCATGGTCACCCGCGACGGCGTGCTGCGCAAACTGTCGGGGGGCGGGTGACGCGATCAGTCTCGGCACCGCATACATGCGATGCACAGGCGGAGGAACGTTCGGCCCGGCTTCGAGGGATCGGGATCCGCCTGCTGGCCGCGTTCCTGATCACTGCGATGTCGGCGGTGGTCCATGCCGTAGCCGACCGGGTGCCGATAGGGCAGATCATATTCTGGCGTTCGGCCGTGGCGCTGGTGCCGATCTGTCTCTACATGGCGCTGCGCGGACAGTTTCCGGCAGCGATGGCGACACGACGGCCGGGGCTGCACCTGACCCGCAGCCTGTTCGGCGCGCTTTCCATGGTGTTCAGCTTCGTCTCGCTGGCCTATCTGCCGGTCGCGAACGCGCAGGCGCTGGCATACCTGGCGCCGGTGCTGACGCTGCCGCTGGCGGCACTACTGCTTGGCGAGCGGATCGGCAGAGCGGTGGTTGGCGCGGCGGCGCTGGGCTTCGGCGGGGTGATCGCGATGCTGTGGGCCGCGCTCGAAGCGCCGGGGCAGGGGGCGCTGATCGGGGTCGCGGCCGGGCTGGGCTATGCGCTGACGATGGCCTTCGTGCGTGTTCACATCAAGACCATGACCGCCAGCGAGTCGCCGGCGACCATCGCGTTCTGGTTCGCCGTGGTCTCGGCACTGGTGGGGTTGGCTTCGCTGCCCTTGGGCTGGGCATCACTGGACGCTGCAACACTGGCGTTGCTGGCGGCGACCGGTCTTCTGGGCGGGCTGGCCCATATCGCAGCGACCGAGGCCGTGGCGCGGGCCCCGGTCTCGGTCCTGGCGCCGTTCGACTTTACCGGTCTGGTCTGGGCACTGGGGTTTGACATCCTGCTGTTCGGCGTGGTGCCCGGGCCGGTCGCCATGATGGGCGTCGCGGCGATCGGCGTTGCGGCAGTGCTGGTGACACTGGCCTCGGCCCGGCCGATGCCGATGCGCGCCGGGCCTTGACCCCGCCCGGCGCTTGGCCTAGCAAAACGGTCAGCGCGGGCATGGTGAAATGGTATCACACGAGCCTTCCAAGCTCTTGGTGCGGGTTCGATTCCCGCTGCCCGCTCCAACCCCTCCCCCCCTGATTTCACAAGGTTCCCGAACCACGCGACGCGGCGGCTTGCCCTTGCGACAGCTGCCGCCTAACTAGGGGCGACCACAGCAAGCGGGGCCGCATGGCGAAGAACGATCCCCGGAAGGGCACCGAAGAACGCGAGAAATCCCGGCGGGTTGGCGCGCTAGGCGGGCTGGCGCCGTTCCTTTCCCCTTATCGCACGCTGGCGGCGCTGGCCGTGCTGGCGCTGATCTGTACCGCAGCGCTGTCCTTGGCGCTGCCGCTTGCAGTGCGCCGGGTGATCGACGGTTTCAGCGGCGAGATCGCCCTGATGGATGCCTATTTCGCCGCCGCCGTGGCGCTGGCGGCACTGCTCGCCCTGGGCACGGCGGTGCGGTACTACCTTGTCACGCGCCTTGGCGAACGGGTCGTTGCCGACATACGACTGGCGGTTTACGAGCGAGTCATTGGCATGAGCCCGGCCTTTTTCGAGCGGATCATGACCGGCGAGGTGCTGTCGCGCCTGACCACCGATACCACGCTGATCCTGTCGGTCATCGGTTCGTCAATCTCGGTCGCGATGCGCATGGCGCTGACGCTGCTGGGGGGCATCGTGCTGATGCTGGTGACCTCGGCCAAGCTGACCGGGTTGGTGCTGCTGCTGGTGCCGGTCACGGTGCTGCCGATCATCCTGCTGGGCCGCCGCTTGCGGGTGCTGAGCCGTGAAAGCCAGGATCGGGTCGCGGACAGTTCGGGGCAGGCGTCTGAAACCCTGCTGGCCGCGCAAACCGTCCAGGCCTACACCCATGAACGGGCCAGCCGGCAGGTGTTCGAGGCGCTGACCGAATCCGCCTTCGGGACGGCGCTCAAGCGGATCCGCACCCGGTCGATGATGAACGCCATCGTGATCTTCTTCGTCTTTACCGGCATCGTCGGCGTGTTGTGGATCGGTGCCCGCGACGTTCGCGCGGACGAGATGACAGCCGGGCAGTTGGTGCAGTTCGTGATCTATTCGGTGATGGTCGCAGGCGCAGTCGCCTCGCTGTCCGAGATCTGGGGAGAGTTGCAGCGCGCCGCGGGTGCCACCGAGCGGTTGGTCGAGCTGCTGAACCTGCGCGATGACATCGAAGACCCGTCCACGCCCGCAGAACTGCCTCGGCCCGTGCGCGGCGAGATCGGCTTTCACGACATCCGGTTCCACTATCCCGCGCGCCCCACCATCGCCGCGCTCGAGGATTTCAACCTGACCGTCCGCCCCGGCGAAACGGTGGCGCTGGTCGGCCCTTCGGGGGCGGGCAAGACCACGGTTTTCCAGCTTCTGATGCGCTTTTTCGACCCGGAAACCGGCAGCGTTACCCTGGATGGCGTGCCCATCGACAGCCTTACGCGCGAAGACCTGCGCCGCCAGTTCGCGCTGGTCCCGCAGGAACCGGTGATCTTCGCCGCCTCGGCGCGCGAGAACATCCGGTTCGGGCGTCCCGACGCCAGCGATGCGCAGGTCGAGGCAGCCGCCCGCGCCGCCGCCGCGCATGATTTCCTGGCCGCACTGCCCGAGGGGTACGACACCTACGTGGGCGAACGGGGGGTGATGCTGTCAGGCGGGCAGAAGCAACGCATTGCCATTGCCCGCGCGATCCTGCGCGACGCGCCGGTTCTATTGCTGGACGAGGCCACCTCGGCGCTGGATGCCCAGTCCGAGCGGCTGGTGCAGCAGGCGGTCGAGGACCTTTCGCGCGACCGCACCACACTGGTCATCGCGCACCGCCTTGCGACGGTGAAGGCCGCCGATCGCATCGTCGTGATGGACGGCGGGCGCATCATCGCCGAGGGAACGCATGACGCGCTGGTCGCGCAGGGCGGTCTTTACGCGCAGCTGGCGCGCCTGCAATTCACCGATGGACGCGCTGCCTGAGCGCTCTCCGTCGCGTCATGCTTGCACAGCGCCGCGTCGCGCCGCATCGTGGCCCCGTGCACACGCAAGATGTGCCGAAGACAATCGCCGGGAGGATATATTGGGTAAAGTCGCCACGCTTGCCGACAAGACCGCGATAGAGCAGGAAATGCCCTATGCGCAGCGGATGACCGCGCGCTCGCTTTACGAGATGCTGACACGGACCGCCGAAAGCCACGGCGAACGGCCGGCCCTGTCGTTCCAGATCAAATCAGGGCCCCGCGACAAGGTCGAGACGCTCAGCTGGTCGGGATTGCATGGCAAGGTGACGCAGGCCGCCAACCTGTTCCGGCGCATCGGCATCTCGGATACAGATGTCGTGGCCTACGTGCTGCCGAACTGCAACGAGTCCGTGATCGCGCTGCTGGGCGGCGCCACGGCGGGGATCGTGAACCCGATCAACCCGCTTCTCGAAGCTGAACAGATCGCCGCCATCCTGCGCGAGACCGGCGCCCGCGCCGTCGTCACCCTGGCGCCGTTTCCCAAGACCAACGTCAACGAAAAGGTGGGCCGCGCCGTCGCGATGGCGCCCGAGGTGAAGACCGTGCTCGAGGTCGACCTCGCGCACTACCTGTCGCCGCCCGTGCGCTGGCTGGTGCCGCTGCTGCGCCCCTCGGCCAAGCGCAAGCACGAGGCCGACGTCGTCGATTTCAACCTGTCCCTCAAGGGTGAAGCCGCTGATCGACTGACGTTCGAGGAGCCGCTGGACGACCGGATCTGCGCCTATTTCCACACCGGTGGCACCACGGGCATGCCCAAGGTCGCGCAGCATCGCGCCTCGGGGATCCTCTACAACGGCTGGCTTGGCCACTACTACATGTTCACCGAGCGGGACGTGCTGTTGTGTCCGCTGCCGATGTTCCACGTTTTCGCGGCCTACCCGGTGCTGATGAGCTGCCTCGTGTCCGGCGCGCACATGGTCATGCCGACGCCTGCAGGCTATCGCGGCGACGGGGTGATGGACAATTTCTGGAAGCTGGTCGAACGCTATCGCGCCACGTTCATGATCACTGTGCCCACGGCGGCCTCGGCGCTGATGCAGCGCAAGGTGGATGCCGATGTCTCGTCGCTGCAGTTGGCAGTTAGCGGCTCGGCCCCGATGCCGGTGGAGTTGTTCAAGCGCTTCGAAGAGGCGGTGGGCGTCAAGATCCTCGAAGGCTACGGCATGACCGAGGCAACCTGCCTGGTGTCGATCAACCCCCCGGACGGAGAGCGCAAGATCGGCTCGGTCGGGCTACCGTTTCCCTATACCGAGGTGCGGATCCTGTCCTGCGATCAGGATGGCGCGGTGCTGAAGGAATGCGGCGTCGATGAGGTGGGCGAGATCTGCGTCGCCAACCCGGGCGTGATTCCCGGCGGGACGTACACCGAGACCGATAAGAATCATGGTCTGTTCGCGCAGGACAGTTTCCTGCGGACGGGTGACCTGGGGCGCATCGACGCAGACGGCTATGTATGGATCACCGGGCGGGCGAAGGACCTGATCATTCGGGGTGGGCACAATGTGGACCCCGCGATGATCGAGGAAGCGATGATGAAGCACCCCGACGTCGCTTTCGCGGGCGCCATCGGGCAGCCGGACGCCCATTCCGGCGAAGTGCCCGCGGTCTACCTGGAAATGCGCGACGGCGTGTCACACGACAACGAGGACCTGTACAACCACGCCCGCAATCATATCGGCGAGCGCGCGGCGCATCCCAAGCATCTCGAAGTGATGCCCGAGCTGCCCAAGACCGCCGTGGGCAAGATCTTCAAGCCCGAGCTGCGCAAACTTGCGATCGCCCGCGTCTACGGCGCGGCCCTGACCGAAGCCGGCATCAAGGTCGAGGTCGACCATGTCTATGAGGACAAGAAGCTTGGGCTGGTTGCCGGGTTGAAGCGGAACTCGCCGGATGTGACAGACGCCGAGGTCAGCGCCGTGCTGGGCCAGTATGCCCGCCCGTGGGCGTGGTTGGACTGAACAGCCTTTGCACCGGCGGGGCGGACCGCGTCCGCCCGCATTGCAGGTCGGGTTGTCAGCGTTGCGCCGGGCCGGGGCGACTGCCGCGCGCCCTCAGTTCGGCCCGGTCGCTCATGGCAAGCTGCATCCGCGCATCCGCCAGCGCCTCGGTGACCGGGGCAAGCTGTTCGACGGCTGCATAATCCTGAAGGGCCTCCAGGATCAGGGCCAGCTCCTGCCGGGAATTGGGCGCATACATCGTGTCGGTTTCCGCGGATCGGGTCGGACAGGTCGAAGCACTAACGCGAGACGCGCGGTGCGGAAAGCACGGCGCCGGCACTTGGTTAAGCGCCGGGCCGGGGCCGCATGGTTCAGCGGGCGGTTTCGACCGTCAGCAGTGCCTTGCGCAGCAGGTCGCCCAGCTGGTGCAGCTCATCCTCTTCGAGGCTGTCCGACAGCAGCGATTCGACCGGTGCCTGCGCTTTGGACAGCGCTGCTTCGGCCAAGGCGTGGCCCTCGTCGGTCAGCTTGGTCAGGGCGCTGCGGCCGTCGGTGGGGCTGGGCGCGCGCTCGATCAGGCCACGCGCTTTCAGGCGATGCATGATCTTGGTCAGTCCGCCCGGCGTGATGTTCAGCGACCGGCACAGCGCTGTCGGCGTCATCGCATGCGGAGCGGGTTCGCTGCGCAGACGGATCAGAAGGTCGTAGTCGCCCGCCGCAAGGTCAAATTCGCTGCGCGCCTGCGCCCGTACCCTGCTCTGCAGACCCTCGGCCAGTCGCACGATGCGCAACAGCACATCGGACTGAAGGGACGAGGCATCTGCCCAGGTCGCGCGGCGACCGCTGAGCAAGGCCTCGGTGTCGCGGCGCGTCTGCGCGCTGGGCGCGGGGACGGGTGCACCGTTTTCGAATTGCGAGTCGTTCTGAGTTTTCATCGTGAAGGTCTCACAGCTGCCCGTTTGATTGCTTTCTCCGCCTGCCCCCAGCAAGGCCGAACGGCCACCTAGCCAATCAGGCTGCCACAGGCAAGGATATGACGAAGTTTACCTTGGGTAAGGTCCGTGGTCGGCAAGCGCAACTGGCACAAACCCCTGTAACGACAGGGCCGGGCGCGACAAAATACCCCGGTCGGGGCGGCGCCATGCAATCATGCGAACGATGTGTGATCAGTCCAGAAGGACGCTGGTGCTGCCGGAGAGAATTGAACTCTCGACCTCTCCCTTACCAAGGGAGTGCTCTACCTCTGAGCTACGGCAGCGTCCGAAGCGTGGCGGGCGTTTTAGCCCATATGCCGGAGAGCGCAACCGGAAAATTCACCTGATCGCCGATCCTGTGTGTTCGACTGCCCCGACGCTGGACGCAAAGACCCAACTTGCTTACATGCGGTGGGAAACATGACACGCGACATGACCGGTAAAGACAAACCCGACGACCGCGCCGAACGTCTGGCGCAGCAATTGCGCGCGAATCTGCGCCGGCGCAAGGCGCAGGCTCAGGCGCGTGCGGACAAGGATGAACAGGCCGCCGACTCGGCCGACCCGACACGGGAGAACGACGATGGATAGCATCATGGTCACCGGCGGACGTCCGCTGGAGGGCGAGATCCCCATTTCGGGCGCCAAGAACGCCTGTCTTACGCTGATGCCTGCGGCGCTGCTCAGCTCGGATCCGCTGACGCTGACGAACACGCCCCGGCTGTCTGACATCAAGACGATGGCGGAACTGCTCGAATCGCTGGGCTGCGAGGTCGCGGCGCTGCAGGATCGCCGCGTGCTGGCGATCGGTGCCGAGAACATCACCAACCATGTCGCCCACTACGACATCGTGCGGAAGAT
>JBFHFG010000083.1:0-8799 GCA_041583815.1 Halovulum sp. | reverse complement strand
GTTTCGATGCCGCCCTTGAAGATGTCGTAGTAGAAGATGACGCAGGTGTGCGCGCAGCTTGCGCCGGTCGCGCGCACCGCCTCGGCGAAGCGCAGCTTGGAGCCGCCGTCGGTGGCCAGGTCCTCGACCAGAAGGACGCGCTGGCCTTCCTTGATAACGCCCTCGATCTGCGCGTTGCGGCCGAAGCCCTTGGGTTTCTTGCGGACGTACTGCATCGGCAGGCCCATGCGGTCCGAGATCCACGCGGCAAAGGGGATACCTGCCGTTTCGCCGCCGGCGACGGCATCGAACTGCTCGAAGCCCGCATCGCGGTTCAGCCCGGCGACGGCGAAATCCATCAGTGCCGAGCGGATCCGCGGGAACGAGATCAGCTTCCGGCAGTCGATATACACCGGGCTCGCGAGGCCGGACGTGAAGATGTACGGCTCTTCGGGGCGGAAATGAACGGCCTCTACCTCCCACAGCATGCGGGCGGTCAGGCGGGCGATTTCGGACTTGTCGGGGAAGGTGTTGGGGAACATGCGCGGTCTCCGGGTCGGTTGGGGGTTGTTTTGCGTCTATCGGCGCCGGACGCAAGTGGAGTTTCTGTGCGCGGGCGGGCGGGGCTTGATCCGGCCGGTGCGGATCGGGTCATACTGGACGCCAACGGGACGGGAGGAACGGCGGATGAGCAGAGGCAGTATCGGCATCCTGGTTGCGGCACTGGCGCTGGCGGGCTGCGGGGAACGGGGCGTGCCCGAGGCGCGCACCAGCAGCGGGGAACAGGCCTGCATGGACGCCGCCGCGCGGCAGGCCGGCAATGCGGATGTGGAGCTCATGTCCTCGGCCCCGTCAGAGGCGGGCAGCTATGTGACCGTCGGTGTCGGCGCCGCGCGCGCGCCGTGGCAGTGCCTGGTCGTCGATGGGCGCGTGCAGCAGCTGCAATCGCTGGGCGAAGGCGGGGCGCTTTAGGCCGCAGGGTCTTTCGCCCGGCTGCAAGCTGTGCATGATCGCGCCGCAGGCAGCGGAGGCGATCATGCAGGACGGACAGGACATCGGCTATGACGTGCCGGCACGGGTGGGCATGGCCGAGGATGAGGTGCAGACCCCGGCGCTGATCGTCGATCTGGACGCGTTCGAGGCCAACCTGGCGCAGATGCGGGACGATTGCGCTGCGATGGGCGTCGCCCTGCGCCCGCATGGCAAGATGCACAAATGCGCCGAAGTCGCGCTGCGCCAGGTCGCAATGGGCGCTACCGGGATCTGCTGTCAGAAACTGTCCGAGGCCGAGGCGTTCGCCCGCGCGGGCCTCCGCGACGTGATGGTGACGAACCAGGTGACCGACCCGCTGCGCATCCGTCGGCTGGCGCGGTTGGCGGGGCAGGTGCGCGTCTCGGTCTGCGTGGACGATGCGGCGAACGTGGCCGAGCTGTCCCGCGCGGCGGTGGCCGAAGGTGTCACGCTGGAGGTGCTGGTCGAGATCGACTGCGGCTCGGGGCGGTGCGGCGTGACGCCGGGGGCGGCGGCGGTCGCGTTGGCGCGGGCCGTGGCCGATGCCGAGGGGCTGAGCTTTGCCGGTCTTCAGGCCTATCACGGTGGTGCGCAGCACATTCGTGACGCCGACGAGCGTGCGGTGACTGTGGCGGGCGTGATCGACAAGGCGCGCAAGACGGTCAGCGCGCTGGAGGCCGCAGGGTTGCCCTGCGGCGTGGTCGGCGGTGGCGGCACCGGAACCTACCCCTACGAGGGACGCTCGGGCGTCTATACCGAGCTGCAGTGCGGCAGCTATGCGTTCATGGACGCCGACTATGGCCGGGTCCGGGACCCCGAGGCGCTGGGCGTCGGGCGCTACCGGCAGGCGCTGTTCGTGCTGAGCTCGGTCATCTCGACCGCGCGGGCCAAGGGCGGCGTCTGTGATGCGGGGTTGAAGGCGCTGGCGGTGGACAGCGGTTTGCCGGTGGTGTCGGGGCTGCCCGGCGTGGTCTATGCCGGGGCCAGCGACGAGCACGGGTTGCTGGATGCGCCGCAGGGCGCGGTGCGCCTGAACCAGCGGGTGCGGCTTGTGCCGGGGCATTGCGACCCGACGGTGAACCTTTACGACTGGATCGTCGCCATGCGCGGCGGGCGGGTCGAGGCGCTGTGGCCCGTCACCGCCCGCGGCAAGCTTTACTGAGCGGTGGGCTGGTCGCGGCGGTAGCGCAGCGCGATCAACCGCATCACAAGCGCGGCGGCGGCGAAGAAGGCGGCCGCCGAGGCGACGCCGGCGGCGATGCCCCCGACCCGGATCACAGGTTGCAGCAGCAGCGGTGACGAGAACTGCCCAAGGAAGATTGCTGTGGTGAACCCGCCCATCACGCGGCCCATCCGGGCGCGCGGGGTGATCCGCATCAGGAAGCTGGGCATCCCCGGCATCGTCAGGCCCAGCCCCAGCCCGGCCAGCGCCAACGCCGCGAACGTGATCGGCAGGGACGGCGACAGGCCCGCGAACAGCACGCCGGTACCGGCCGTCAGCGTGGCCAGCGGCACCACGAGGCCCGGGCGGAGCCGCCGGGTGATCGCGCCGAACCTCAGGCTGGCGACCGCCGAGACCAGCGTCACCGTGCCCAGGGCCATGCCCGCCAGTTGCGGATCGGTGTGGCCGCGTTCTGCCAGCAGGAAGGGCATCTGGACCGGGATGGCGTAGAAACCGGCCATCACCAGGTAGGCCGCGCCATACAGCATGAAACGCGGGCCCTGGGGCTCACGGTCGGCGGTCTCGCCATGGGCGCGGCGCGGTCCGCGACCCGGTTCGTGCAGGATCATCGGCACCGCGACCAGCAGGAACAGCGGGATCGCGTAGACCCAGAACGGGCCGCGCCAGCCGGTTTGGGCCAGCAGCCCGCCAAGCGTGATGAACACGACCCCGCCGAAGCCGATGGCCGATCCCTGCCAGCCCAGCACGCGTCCGCGTTTCTCGCCGTCGAAATAGTCGCCGATCAGCGCCGAGGTCGACGTCATGATCGCCGCGACCGCGATGCCCAGCAGCACGCGCGAGGCCAGCAGCGTTGTCAGGTGATCGATCCATAGCCCACCGGTGCCCGCCGCGACGTACAGCGCAATACCCGCGATCAGCAGCGGTCGCCGCCCGAACCGGTCGGCCAGTGCGCCGACGGGTGTCGCCGCCAGTGCGATGGCAAGCGATGTGATGGTGATGACAAGGCGCACCAGCACCTCGGCGTTGGGTGTGCCATCGAATGCGCGCACCATCTGCGGCAGCGAGGGCGATATCGTCGCCCCCGCCATGATGGTCATCATCGAACAGAACAGAAGGACGGCGACCCCGGCCGGGCCGGGGTCCTTTGCGGGGATCGGCCCCGCATCGGCAATGCTGGCGGACATGAATACTCTCCGTAGGTATGCAGGCTACATGGACCCGGTACGCCGTGAAGGCAAACCGGGAGAGTCATGGAAACGCACAGTGTCCGTATCAGGAACAGGTGGCCTCAGGGCAGCCGGGACTCGAGAAAGGCGGCCATGTCTTCCGATCCGGTGGCCCGTGCTACGCCGGGGTCGAGCGGTGCGCCCGCCTCGAGCAGCAGCCTTGCGCAGGTGACGTGATCCCGGCTGGCGCGGGCCGGACAGAACTCGGCCCCGTGGATCACGGTGCCCAGCGCGTCGCCGCCATAGGCGTTGCGGCGCGTCAGGTCGGGCGAGAGCGTCAGCAGATAGGCGACCTGCTCCGGCAGCCCCTCCCACCCGGCGATGTGAAGGGGCGTCAGGCCCATCTCGTCTTCCTGTTCGGGGTCGAGGCCCGCCAGCAGCAGGCAGCGCAGGTGGTCGAGCCTTTCGGGGCGGGCCGCGATCCGGGTGGCAAGCCGGGCGAGTTCCAGGGGCAATTGCGCGGGGTCCAGCCGGCGCGGCGGCGTGCGGCCCTCGGCGCAGGCGGCGAGGGTTTCCTCGGCCTCGGTCAGCGCGGGGGCGTGACCGGCGCGTGCCAGCACCTCGGCGGCCTCGGCGTTGCCGTAGACGCGGGCGATGGCATAGGGCGTCAGGCCTTGCCAGCGGGCAGCGGGATCTGCGCCGTGGTCGAGCAATATCTGTACGATCCGCCCCGCGCACCAGCGGCGGGCCGCCTGATGCAGTGCGGGCAGGGCGAAGGGCGCCTCGCCTGAGGGGTGGTCGGCCACGCCTTCGTTCGGGTCGGCGCCGTGTTCCAGCAGAAGGGTGATCGTTTCAAGGTCGCCGAAATCCAGCGCGCGGGGCAGGGCGTTGGTACCGGTCGGGTCCGCACTGTATTTCAGCAGCAGGCGCAGGCCGTCGCGGGTGGGCAGTTCCGTCGCGTGGTAAAGCGACTCGTTGTCGTTCGGCGTCGCGCCGCTTTCCAGCAGCAGTTCGGCCAGGGGCAGGTTGTTGGCGTGCCCGAGCGCGCCGTAGAGCGCCGAAAGTTGGTGATCCGCGCCCGGTTCGAACGGGAAGCCGTCGTTCGGGTTTGCGCCATTGGCCAGCAGCAGGCGGGCGATGGCGATCATGTGGCCGCGCCTTTCGGGCGCCATGTGGATGTATTGGGAGAATGTCAGGTGCAGGATCGGGGTGCGGCGGCCAAGTGGGCGCGTCGCCGCCTGAGGGTCGCTCAGCGCTGCTTGCACCGCGGCCAGGTCATAGGTCGCGATCTGGAGGTCGAGCGCCTCGGCGGGTAGGTCCGGCTCCTGTTCCAGCAGGTGCCGGACGACCCAGTGCTGGCCATAGTAGAGCGCGACGCGCAGGCGCTGGGCGCGCGCGGCGCGGTCCATCCCGGCGGCTTCGGCTGCGAATTTCAGACGCGGCCAGCTTTCGGCGCCTTGCTCGCGCGCGATGACGTGCAGTGCATCGGCGTGCTTCAGGCTGTCGGTCTGGCCAAGGACGGCGGCGACACGGGCGCGGGCGTTGGTCTCGCCCGTGTCGAAGGCGCGGCGGAGTTGCTTGGCGTCGGCGCGCAGGCGCTTGATGCGGGTGGTCGGCATCGGTTCTTCCCCTTCGGGGCCCGAGTGTCCGCCAGGCGCGGGCCGGTGAAAAACCGGATGGCTGTGAAGTCAGGCAACGGGTGCGCGACGGCGCTGTCCGCGGACCGGGATGCCCCCCGCTGGGCAGGCCAAGCCTAGCCGCGGAGGGATGGCCGGATCAAGCCTCAGAAGACGTTGTCCATTGCCTGACCGGCGCTGGTCACGTCACGGCCCACGCCCTTGACGGTTTCGCAGGCGGCAAGAGAGGTCAGGATCAGCAGGATGGCGAGGATGCGCATAGGGGACGGTCTCCGCAAACGTCGAATGGCGCACAAGGTATCGCCGGGCGCGAAAAGTGTCCATCCGCCACCGGTGCTCAGCCGCCTGCGAACGCAGCACCGCCGGGGCGGTGCGGGTCCTGCTGCATTTCAAGGTGCAGCCGGTCGCCGGTGTAGGGATGTGCGCGGGCGACCTGTTCGTCGAGGTCCACGCCAAGCCCCGGCGCGTCCGGCAGGTGCAGGTAGCCGTCGTGGAAGTAGATCGGGCGGGTGAGTAGCTGAGCGTGGAAGCCCGCCCCGGTGCCGATGGTCTCGGCCAGCAGGAAGTTGGGCAGGCTTGCGCCCAGTTGCAGCCCGGCGGCCCATGCGATGGGGCCGGCATAAAGATGCGGCGCGACCTGTGCCCCGGCGGCCTCGGCCAGAATGGCGAGCTTGCGGCCCTCCCAGATGCCGCCGACGCGGCCAAGGGCGGGCTGCACGACGCCCACGGCGCGGGCGGCCAGCAGCGGCGCGAAATCGGCGCGGGTGGTCAGGCGTTCCCCGGCGGCCACGGGTACCGCAGAGGCGGCGGCGACCTGCGCCATGCCCGCCGCGTCATCGGGGGGGATCGGCTCCTCGAACCACAGGGGCCGGGCCGGCGCGATGGCGTGCGCCATGCGGATCGCGCCCGATGGCGTGAACTGCCCGTGGGTGCCAAAGAGCAGGTCCGCGCGGTCGCCCACGGCCGCCCTGATCTTGGTACAGAACGCGGCAGAACGGTCCAGGTCCTCGGGCGTGGGCTGGTGCCCGCCCATGATCGTGTAGGGCCCGGCGGGGTCGAACTTGATCGCGGTGAAGCCCTTGGCCAGCCATTCGGTCGCGGCCTGTGCGGACCGGTCCGGGTCGTTGTAGAAGGTCGCCGGGTCCTCGGCCTCGGATGGGTAGAGGTAGGTGTAGGCCCGCAGCCGGTCCTGCACCTTGCCGCCGATCAGTGCGTGGATCGGGCGGTCGCGGTCCTTGCCGAGGATGTCCCAGCACGCGATTTCCAGCCCCGAGAAGGCGCCCATCACAGTGGGGTCCGGCCGCTGGCTGAACCCGGCGGAATAGACCCGGCGGAACATGGTCTCGATGTTTTCGGGGTTCTCGCCTTCCATGTGGCGGGCAAAGACGTCGCGGATCACGGCGGTCATCGCCGCGGGGCCGACGGTGGCGGCATAGCATTCGCCCCAGCCAGTGATCCCGGTTTCGGTGGTGAGCTTCACGAAGGTGAAATAGCGCCCGCCGAAGCCGGGCGGAGGGTTGCCGGTGACGATGACGTCGAGGTCCGTCAGCCGCATCAGGCGACACCCTCGAAGGTGATGACATTGCGCAGCGCGTGGCCGGACAGGGTGTGTTCGATGGCCTCGTTGATCGCGCTCAGCGGATAGCGCGCGGTGATCAGCGTATCGAGTTGCAGCCGCCCGGCGGTGTAGTGGTCGATCAGCCAGGGCACATCGCGCGAGGGCACGGACTGGCCCATGCGGCTGCCCAGCAGCCGCTGGTTCATCGAAGCGAGCAGCGTGGGTGCGAAGGGCACCTCAAGATCGGTGGCGGGCATGCCTACCAGCACCACCGCGCCGCCGGGGGCCAGCAGGGCGCTGGCGGTGGCATAAACCTGCACCGCGCCCGTGGTGACGAAGGCGTAGTCCACGCCCAAACCGTGCGTCAGTGCACGCAGTTGTGCCGGGTGGTCGGGATCATCGCCGCGAAGCCCGTGGGTCGCGCCGAAGCGGCGGGCGTTGTCCAGCCGCTCGTCGGCGATGTCGACGGCGAAGATCTTGGATGCGCCCGCGATCGCCGCGCCCTGGATGGTGTTCAGGCCCACGCCGCCCGCGCCGATCACGGCGCAGGTTTCGCCGGGGCGCAGCTTGGCGGTGTTAGTGACCGCGCCGACGCCGGTCAGCACGCCGCAGGACAGCAGCGACGCGGGGGCCATGTCCAGGCCCTCGGGCAGGCGGACGATCTGGCTTTGATCGACGGTGACGGCTTCGGCGAAGGCGCCGGTGGACATGCCCTGCGTCACCGAACCATTGGCGTCACGCAGCGGGCTGTCTGTCTCCCATGTGTGGGTGCAGTTGGTCGGTGCGCCAGTGCGGCAGGCAGGGCAGCCGCCGCAGGCGCGGATCAGGGTGACCAGCACGCGGTCGCCGGTGCTGATGCCGCGCACGCCGGGGCCGGTTTCGGTGACGATGCCCGCGGCCTCGTGCCCCAGCACCGCCGGAAGGGTGCTGCCCCAGAGGCCCTCGGCATAGGAGATGTCGGAATGGCAGATGGCGCAGGCGGCGATCCGCACCTGGACCTGGCCAAGCCCCGGCCCGGCAAGGTCCAGGTCCTCGATACTCAGCGGTGCGCCGAATTCACGGCAGACGGCGGCTTTCATGGGCGGGCCCCTTCAGTTCAGCCCCAGACTGCGCCCATGGTTGGCCCGATTCGCAGGCGATTGCGACAGGAGTCGTTCCGCCCGCGACGGGTTTCGGGGGACGACCTTGCGTCAGGCTTCCTCAAGCCGGTCGGTGGCGGGGGCGGGCGCGGGGACCAGCGCCGCGATCTCGTTGTAAAGCGCATCCGTCATGTCGAAATCGAGCGCGGCGAGCGACGGCTCCAGTTGTTCGGGACGCGAGGCCGAGATGATCGGCGCGCTGATGCCCTTGTGCATGGCGGTCCACGCCACGGCGAGCGTCGCCGGGTCGGCGCCTATGCCGGTGGCGATGGCCGAAAGTCCGCTTGCCGCAGCGTGCATCCACGCGGGCGCATAGCGGTCGCGGTACATCGAATCCTCGGTCAGTCGTCCCGCGCCGCCGGCGGCGTACTTGCCGGTCAGCAACCCGCCGCCAAGGGGCGAGTAGCTGTGGATGGTGATCCCCTCAGACATGGCCATCGGCAGGATCTCGACCTCGGCCTGGCGTTTGACCAGGCTGTACATCGGTTGAAGGATCTCGACCCGCGGGGCGCCCAGCGCCTCGGCGCGGGCCTGCGCCTTCATCACCTGCCAGGCGGCGAAGTTCGACACGCCCAGCACCTTGTAGACGCCCTGTTTGTAAAGCGTTGCCATCGAGGTCAGGATTTCGTCCAGCAGATCATACCCGGGCCAGCGGTGCAGGTAGAGCACGTCGACATGGTCGGTGCGCAGCCGCTTGAGGCTTTCGGCGGCCTGCGCCTCGACCTCGGGGCCACGCTGGCCGGTCGCGGTCAGGCATTTCGAGATCAGCACCACGTCGTCGCGTTCGGATTCGGCCAGTTCGCCCAGGATCGTCTCGGCCCGGCCTTCGGTATAGGCATAGGCGGCGTCGAACATGTTGATCCCGGCCTCGCGGCAGCGGTGGTACAGCGTCGCCGAGGCATTGGCGTCGGCCTTGCCGCCGAACTGCATCACCCCGAAGGCGAAGCGGGATACGGGTTTACCAAGCTTCGGCGACAGGTCCTGGGACATCGGGGGTTCCTTCGTGCTGCATTGTGCGGGTGTTTGCGGGGGACAGTGACGCATGCCGTCGGGTGTTGCAATCGGCACCCGACCGCCGGCTATTGTGCGGTGCGGCATAAATTACCTTGCAGTGCAGCGAGACGAT
>JBFHFG010000082.1:0-8850 GCA_041583815.1 Halovulum sp. | reverse complement strand
CCCACCGCGCTTCGACAAGCTGACAATCCGCGCCGAGATCGACAACCTCTTCGATGTCGAGTACGCCGACCGGGCCACCTATGGCGGCGAATTCGCCCTGCGCGCTGAACAGGTTTGCCAGACTGCCCCAAAACTGGGGGACTGTATCTGCCGAGCTCACTGGGCAAAGTCCACGCGTCGCTGGAATGCCTCAATGACCAATTGGCTATCACCGGTTAGCGGTCCGTTCAGGCCGCAAACCGCTCCAGCACATGGTCCGGGGGTGTCACACCTATGCCCGAGGCATCGGACAGGCTGACCACGCCACCTTCCACACGCATCGCGTCACCGGCCAGCTGATCGCGAAGCGGATTCTCGGTGACATCCAGCTCCAGCCAGCCGGAATGGAAAGCCTTTGCCAGGTGGGCTGTCGCCAGCAACCCGATGCCACCGCCAAGATAGTGCGGACAGAACCTGGCGCCGCGTGCGGACACGCCTCGGCCTATGGACGCGACCCCGGACAGACCGCCCCACTTTATCGGATCCGGCTGAACCCATGTCAGTGGCTCGGCGGCCGCGAGCATCGGCTCTACGCCGCGGATATTCTCACCGGCGGCCAGTGGAATGGCAGAACGGTCAGCAAGCTCCTGCCATTCGGACAACGGTGCGTCGGCGGAAAGCGGTTCTTCCAGGAACAAGGGGTCGGCAGGTGCCAGCACTTCGGACGCGGACAGTGCCTGGACCAGGGTCCAGCGCTGGTTCGCATCCAGCATCATGGTGCGCGGCCCGATGGCATCGCGAAGGGCTTCAACATCCTGCATGTCGCGATCATGCCCGAAGCCAACCTTGATCTTGAATCCTTCCCACCCGTCATCGACCAGCGGGGGTACCAGCCGCGGCGCGGTTTGACCGGTCAGTGCGCTGGCATAGGCCTTCAACGGAACGTCCGGGCCGGGTGACGCTTCGCGCGCCGCCGAAAGCAGGGCGTGCAACGGCAAACCGGCGCGCCGGGCGACCATGTCCCACGCCGCCAGATCCAGCGCCGCGATGGTCTGTTCAAACGGACCGGGTTCGTTCGCCTGAAGCGAAATCGGGCGAAACCTGTCGGTCAGCCAGCGCCACATGGCCTGCGGGTTGGGGAATTCACGCCCCGCCAGCGACGGGGCCAGCAAGTCCGTCACGATCCGCTGTCGGTGGAAACCACCGAAGATCGGCCAGTTGCAGAACCCTTCGCCCCAACCCGTTTCACCGCGTCTATCGTGCAGTCGGACCAGAAGCGCGGGCCGATGCGACATCTCGCCAAAGGCATTCCGACGCGGCTCGGCCAAAGGCGCCATCAGGTGGAACACATCGACCCTGTCGAAGGCGATTGATGTATCCAGGGTCGTGATCGGCTCAGGCGAGTGCACTGCGACGCTCCTTCAAGGTGGTAAAGATCTGGAACGCCACAAGGCCGACCGAAAGCAGCGCCAGAACAACCGCGATCGGCCTGCCCAGAAGCTCCAGCGGGTCGTCGCCATAGAGGATCACGAAGCGCACGATGTTCTGATCAAGCTGGTCGCCGAGGAACAGGCCGACCATCAACGCAATCAGGGTGAAGTGATGCCTGCGGAACGCATGGCCGATCAGCCCGAAGGCGAAGGTAATGACAACGTCCAGGAAGTAACCGCGATAGCTGTACGCACCGAGAGCCAGCAGGAACACCAGCATCGGGGCCAGCAGACGCGACGGTACGTTGACGATCTTGGCCGCGTAATAGGCCACGCCCACGGCGAAAAAGCCGAGCAGCACCATCTGCGCCATGTTGCCGATGATCAGGCCGTAGACCAACGCGCCATTATCCATGAACAGGCGCGGCCCTGGCACCAACCCGTGTAGCAGAAAGGCGCTGAGGATCACCGCCGTCGATGCGCTGCCGGGCACGCCCAGCGACATCAGAACGGCCATGGCACCGCCCTCGGACGCGTTGTTTGCGCTTTCGGCTGCGACGACGCCTTCGGGCTGGCCTTCGCCAAAGCGATCGCCCGGGCGGGCGGTCTTTGCAGCCAGCGAATAGCTGAGCAGCGCGGCGATGGTCGCCCCTGCGGCAGGCAACAGTCCGACACAGATGCCGATCAGGCTGCCCTTGCCCCAGGTCCCGATCGCGCGGAAGCCGCGGGCGGCGCCGGCGGTCATCAGGCGAAAGTTCTTGGCGCTGGCGGTCGTGGTTTCGGCAATGGACTTCCGTCCGGCGATCTCGATCAGTTCGGGGACCGCGAACATGCCGATCACGCACAGGATGATCGGCAGACCATCCTCGAGCGACGTGACGCCGAACGTGCCCCGTGGCACACCCGTCGCGACACTAGGGCCGATGGTAGACAGCAGCAGCCCCAGCAGCCCTGCGAAAATCGTCCGCATCCAGCTGCGCCGCTGCAAGGTCGCGATCGCGAGGATAACGAACACCGCCAGGAACAGCATCTCGGGAGTCCCGAACATCAATGCGAACCTGGCCATCGGCTGGATGAAGACGAACAGCGCGAGATAGCTGAGGAATCCGCCGATCACCGAGGCGGCGATCTGCAGCCCCAGCGCCTCGTTCTGGCGGCCTGCCTTCGCCATGGGATAGCCGTCGAACGTTGTCGCCGCCGCCCCCGGTGTGCCGGGGGTGTTCAGCAGGATCGCCAGGAAACCACCACCCGTCAGGCTGCCGGTGTAGACCGAGGTCATCAACATCAGCGCGGTCAGCGCATCCAGCTGGAACGTTAGGGGCAACACCACGGCCAGACCCAATGCCGCCGTCATGCCGGGGATCGTTCCAATCACCAGGCCAAGGATCATGCCGCCGACGATCGCCAGCGGCATAGTCCAGTTCGCGAGCAGTCCAAGACCCTCGCGGATGAGTTCGAAATCAAGCATTCAGTGCCACATCGGTCCGAGGGGGATCTGCAATCCCAGAAGTCCAACAAAGCCGCCCACGAGGATGAGCGCCGGCAGCAACCCGGCCACCAGCAATGCCATCGGGCGGCGTTCGCCCAGAACCACGGCAACAGCGGGCGGACCGATCAGGGCGGTTGCCAGCAGGCCAGCCCCCCAGACCGCGCCGACCATGGCCGCGATCCCCAGCGTGAAACGCAGTTTCTGGGGATCCCCCAGTCCAGCTCCCTCGGCCGCAAGGCGCCGGCCGGATTCGCCAAATGCCGTGCGGATCGCAAAGGGTGCACAGACACAAAGCATCACGACCAGCGGCCAGATCAGCCAGGCGGATTGCGGGTCGTCCCAAGGGTGCGCCAGCACCGAGTACAGGTGCCCGACCGCCCAGACGACGGCCGCAAGCACGATGCCCACGGCTGCCCAGTCGACATAGCGCCGCACCGGAGCCCCGCCCGTCACTCGGACCCGGCGGCCAGAAGGCCGGCGAAATAGGCGTCGACCTGTTCGATCATCGCCTGACCTTCCTCGGGTCCGGTCCACATGGTGCCGACGCCGCTTTTCCCTGCGGTTGCTAGGAAATCCTCCGAGTCCTGGGTCACCTTGCGGAACGCCTCGACGAGCGTGGCAAACTTCTCGGGTTCGGTTTCCTTGAACTCGGAGTGCACGGCAAAGAACCGGTACGCACCGCCGACAGGCGGCTCGACGTCATAGCCTTCCAGCGCAACTTCGATCGTCGGGGCGTCCGGCCAGCTTTCGACCGGCTCGCGCCAGAAGACGGCCAGGGGAACCGCCTCGCCCTGCATTGCCAGCGCGCCTTCGGCACCAGCCGCCGTTAGGTCGACCTCGCCCGAGGCAAAGGCGCGCCGGGCATCGCCGCCGCCGCTGTAAGGAACGCTTTTGATGTCGAGATCGAGCGAGTCGAACAGCGCCTCGGCAAGGATTGGTCCGACCGATCCCTGGCCGCTGGAGCCGAAGGAAAAATCGCCGGGATTGGCGCGGACAGCCTCGATCATGTCGGCAAGGCTGGTCCAGCCGGTGTTCTTGTTGGCCAGCAGGATCGCCGGATCAACCCACTGCACGTTGATCACCGCCAGATCGTCCATTTCGAACAGACCGGGGGAGGTGTGCTTCACATAGGTCGTCGCCGGTGCGAATGCCGTCAGGACAGTCTGACCGTCCGGCTCGCCGGCAAGGAACTTGCCCAGCCCGACCTTGCCGCCTGCCCCGCCGACATTCTCGACGATTACGCCAGTGCCCAGAGCGTCGGGCAGATACGGCTGAACCGACCGCGCGGTGCGGTCGACCGCGCCGCCGGCACCATAGTTCACCAGCAGCGTCACTTCGCCATCAGGATAGTCCTGCGCCTGCACGCCAGGTGCCAGCACCAGTGCCGCCGAGAGTGCGGCGATAAACTTGTTCATGTCGATAACCTCCCTTGCGCAACTTGTTTCCTGATATTAGTCGGATTATGAATACTACTGCAACCGAAGATCATTCAAGGGCGGGACCGGATGGCCAAGACATTGACTGAAAAGATCATTTCCGCCCATCTGGTCACGCGGGACGCGGACTGGCTTGCGGTAAAACCGGCGCAGGTCCTGCTTCAGGACGCGACGGGAACGCTGGTGATGCAAGCCCTCGAATCAATCGGACTGAACCGGGTGAAGGTGCCGCTTGCGGTTCAATACGTGGATCACAACCTGATCCAGTCGGACTTCCGCAATGCGGACGATCACGCATACCTGCGCAGCGCCGCTGCCGCGTTCGGCATCTGGTTCGCCGAACCGGGCGAAGGTGTGTCCCATCCGGTTCACGCGATGCACTTCGGCGTGCCCGGTGCACTGCTTCTGGGATCGGACAGCCACACCTGCGCCGCCGGAGCACTGGGGATGATCGGGATCGGTGCAGGGTCGTTCGATGTAGCGGCGACACTGGCCGGTCGCCCCTACGCCCTGCCCGCCCCCCGCGTCCGTCGGATTACCCTGACCGGAACGCCGCCGCCGATGGTCGGCGCGAAGGATGTCATCCTGACGCTGCTTGGCCGGCATGGCGTGGCCGGGGCGCGCGGCATGGTGTTGGAGTATGATGGGCCGGGCGTCGCCGCGTTCGGCGTGATGGACCGGATGGCGATCGCCAACATGGGGGCCGAACTTGGCGCGACGGCAAGCGTGTTTCCGTCGGATGAACGCACCCATGCTTTCCTGGAACACGCGGGCCGCGGCAATGACTGGGCGCCGCTGACAGCCGATCCGGGCGCCCGCTATGACGACGAAGACGAACTCGACCTGTCCCTGCTGGAGCCGATGATCGCCCGCCCCGGCAGCCCTGCCAATGTCGTCCCCGTACGCGAGGTGCAGGGCACCCCCGTTGGACAGGCCTATATCGGATCGTCTGCAAGCCCGGGATACGCGGATATCGCCCGGGTTGCCGCAATGCTCAACGGGCGACGAAAAGCCGATGGCGTTTCTCTGGATCTGAACCCTGCGACGCGCAACGCCCTTCTGGGCCTGATGGCCAGTGGAGCACTGGCCGAGCTGGTCGCCTCCGGCGCACGTTTGCACCAGGTCGGCTGCAATGGCTGCAACGGCATGGGACAGGCACCCGGCTCAACCGTGAACTCGCTGCGCACGGTGCCGCGAAACTTCCCTGGCCGGTCGGGATCGGTCGATGACAGGGTATGGCTTTGCGGTCCGGAAACTGCCGCCGCCGCGGCACTGACGGGACAGATCACGGACCCGCGATCGGTGTCGGGCACTCGAACGGAGGTCCCCGAGTTCCCCCCCGTCACACCGAAATCGCGGATTGTCGCACCGGGCAAGCATGCGTTGATCGTGCGAGGACCGAACATCGCCCACCTGCCCCGCCTGGAACCGCTTTCCGGCCCGCGCACATTGCCTATCCTGATGGCGGTCGGCGATAACATCTCGACCGACGATATCAGCCCCGCTGGTGTAGATGCGCTACCTCTGCGCAGTAACCCGGAACGGCTTGCCGAACATACCTTTCGCCGAATGGACCCGGACTATGTCGCCCGCGCCAGATCCGCGTCAGCTGGTCACGCGATAATCGCAGGGCGGAACTTCGGCCAGGGGTCCAGTCGTGAACACGCAACTCTCTGCCCGCGACTGCTGGGGCTGGAGGTGGTTCTCGCCGTCGGCTACGCGCGGATCTTCCACGCCAACCTTGTTAACGTCGGCATCCTCCCGCTGTGGATCGACGAGGCCGACCTGGACACCTGTCGCAAGGCGAAGGCCCTGACCGTCAACTTCGACCAGGTGACGAAGCATCACGAGATGACCGTGCAGGTGGACGGGTCGGGAATTTCCGCACATCATCGGCTCTCATCGGATCAGCGGAACATCCTCGCCGCAGGCGGATTGCTGAATTCACTCGTTGAGGGGCGGGAAAACATGCGGGCGCAGGCGCGATGAATACAAGGTCGACTTCCCCATCATATCAGCCATCGCAACCGGATGATACCGAGCTGACAGCCCTGCTGAGCCAGTTCGGATTCAGCGAGACCGAGGCGCGCATCTACCTCGCGCTGGCATCGGGTGGGGACGCGACTGCGTACGAACTGGCGAAGGCGACCGGGATCGCCCGCGCGAACGCCTATGCTGCGGTTTCGGTACTGGCGGGACGAGGTGCCATCCAGCAGGTCGGCGAACATCCGGCCCGCTATATCATCACCGCCCCCGACGCGTATTTCGAGGCCGAAGCCCGCAAGACCCAAACCGCGTCACACACGCTGACCAGTGCAATTCGTGCGCGGCGGCCTGCGCAGGAGGATTCCTTTGTCGCGCAGCTGCGGGGCAAACCCGCCGTCGCCAAGGCGATCTCAGAAATGATCGCCGAGGCCCGCAACACGATCCACATAAAGACAGTGGACAACCTGGCCACGCCCTTCCTCGAGGAACTTTGTAGCCGCGCGCATGAGGGCGTGGAGATCACCATTGTCGGGTCGGGCGATGATTGGGGCACGCTTCGCGATTGCCCCAACACCCGGATCATCCCGCATGAAGGCACCGGCTCGGTCCCCAGCGCACCGCACCAGGTGCTGTTGACCATGACCGTCGATTCCGCACGGATGGTGATCGCCTCGTTCAACGAACCGGAGCGGGCCTACATCGCCATGGACGGGACCGTGGTCTACGTCGTCCAGACGATGATCCTGCACGAAGTCTACCTGGCCGAGATCTACCGCACGCTCGGACCCGAGACGCTGGAGCGTGCGGGCATATCCTTCCAGGCCTTGCGGCAGCGATTCCGCCCCGCGACCCTGGGTGACAAGGTTTTCGAATGAACCCCAGCCTGACCGACATGATTGTCACGGACCTGCTGCCGGATTCCGTGGCGGCCTACCTGGGCCAGCCGGCATTGCGCTCAGGCATCGTCGAGGTCGAACTGGCTGTCTTCGATAGCGCCGAGACCGAATGTCTTATCCCGTCCGGAACGGCTGCAGCAGCGCGCAACGCGGCCGAGACATTGGACCTGGCGGACCCTGGCCTGGACCGGGACATCCTCGCTGCCGGTCGCGAGGTGAAGCCAATCGTGGACCGCTTGGGACAAGTCCTGCCCAGGGATGCGCACCGCTATCTGCATCCGGGCCTGACGACGCAGGACGTCGTCGATACTGCAAACGCCCGGCGCTGGCGCCGCGCATGCGCAGGCGTGCTGGATGAGCTGACGGACCTGCTGACCGATACAGCCCACCGTGCCCGCGAGCTGCGGGATCTGCCGATGCTGGGCCGAACGAACGGGCTGCCGGCCGCACCGCTGACCTATGGATATCGCCTCGCCCGACACCTTGATGCCTGGCTCAACATCAAAGAGCGGCTGGAAAGGGCGTCTCAAGACATCGCTGTTGCGCAACTGGGCGGCGCGGTTGGACTTGCGTCACCTTGGGGCGAAAACACCGCCGCAGTTTGGGCCGGGGTCGCCACGCGCCTGGGGCTGCGCCTGCCGGACATCTCCTGGCACACTGGCCGCAGCCGCATCGAGGCACTGGCCGATGCGCTTTGTACGCTGTCGGGCATGATGGCTCGGCTTGGAGCCGAGGTGATCGAGTTGGGCGCGACCGGCGAGGTGTTCGAGGGGTCCGCAGGCGACGGGCTTGGCGGCAGTTCGGCCATGCCGCACAAGCGTAATCCGCGTCTGTCCGAGCGATTGGAGATCCTGGGCGCACTGGCCGAGGCCCGCATGTCCGAGATGCGGTTTGCCGCCCGGCATACCTATGACCGCTCCGCCGCTCGGGCCATCGTGGAGACTGACACCTTGGACCGGTTGTTCGCAATTGCGGGCGCAAGCGTGGCGGCGGCAAGGCGGCTCGTTCCGATTCTGACCGTCAGCCCTGACGCAGCGCAGGCGCAACTCGATACCGGCGGGGGCATTGCCTACACGGAAATGCAGGTCGAGGCGCTGGCCGCAACCATTGGCTACCCCGAGGCCCGGAAAACCATCGCGAAGGCTCTGGCGGCGATGGCCGACGGTGAATCGTTAGACCACGCACTAGCCCGGGAATGCGCCACCGCCGGGATATCAGAACCCGACGACAGCTTATCGCTTCGAGCGAAGGCCGCCGCCCGTGGCGCTGCCCGCACCGACGCGGTCGTTACCAGAATTGTTCCGAAGATCAGGATTCAGGAATCCGGCGCATGACTACTCCGCGGGCAGAGTCCGCATTTGGGCCACTCCGTCCTTCGGGATGACGTTAGACAGGCGCCTAGATATCAATCTCGTTTTCTTACCTGCTCAGCCATCAGTATTCGCCATAGCGAGGTCGGGGTTATCCGTGGCCCAAGGACTGAACGGTGCGGAGATCAGGAGCTTGTTTTCCTGAGCGATCTGCAACTCACGGACTTTCGGCCCTTTGCTGCTCACACTCGGCATAGCCTTTGTAGGTCCACTTATGTACGATCTGGTGCAGCCTGCGAGTTGAACTATTTGAACGAGCGCGAT
>JBFHFG010000081.1:0-8882 GCA_041583815.1 Halovulum sp. | reverse complement strand
GTCGGCGCGCCGGCCGCATTCGCTGCAGTGCAGGGACAGACCGGCCATCTCGTGCGCGGCGGGCATCAGCAGCTTGTCCAGCGGCAGGTTGCGGACCCGACCGAACGTGTCGATCACCCGCGCCCGCGTCAGGCGCAGCCGCCCCGACGCCAGCAGCCGGGGAATGCCCGCATCGCGCAAGGCCTGCGGAATATCCGCGGGCATGGGGCGCACCTGCCCGTCCGGGCCTTCCTCGAACCCCAGCCAGAACGCGTCCAGCCCGTCGATGGTGACAGAGCCCATGTCCGGGTTGGTCAGGAACTCGGCCAGGTCTGCCAGCACCTTCTCGTGGTCGGTGCTGATCTCGCCCTCGCCCGCCGTGTTGCGCTGCGCCTCGGCCGCCAGGTAGGCGGTAATCGCCGACTGGTAGCTGCGCGCCAGCCCGGTCGTCAGCGGCGCGCGCCCCCGGATGCGCGGGCGTTCCGATGACAGGACCGGATCGCCCTCGAAATCCACCATGCCCAGGTCGAACCCGTTCAGGCCGTCGCCCGGAATCACCTCCAGTTCCCATTCCAACCAGATCGGGCACCAGGGCTGCGCCCATGCGGTGATCGCGACAGGGCTCGGTTCCACCCCTTCGGCCAGCGAATGGGTGAACAGCAGCCCGTTCGCCTCGGCCTCTGCCAGAGTTGATTTACGCCGGGAATTGCGCAGGACCGGCGCCTGCCCGTCGTACCGCCCATCCGCCGAATAGCGCAGCGCCATCTCGCCCTTCAGCCTGTTGCGGACGGGCTCGACCTGCGCGGGCGGCACCGTTTCGGCGATGGCCTGGAACGCCCACTGGATCATGTAGGGATCATACAGGAAAGAATGCCGCAGGATCCGGGTCGTCGCCGTGGGCACATGGGTGTTCGAGATCTGCCCTACATAGTCGGCGGCCCGATAGAACGTGCCGAACGCCTCGGCCAGTTCGGCGGTCCAGCGGCAGGCCAGCGTGCCGTCATCGGTGTGCAGCCCATCGCCGTTGAAGCGCGGATGACGGCCGTAGTTCCGCAGCCCGATCACCGGGGGCGCGGCGCGGTGATAGCGGGGACCGGGCCTGCTGATCCGCCGTTCGGTCCCGCCGGGACCCGGGGGCGGCATGTCGGAAAGCTTGAAGGCCTGCGTTACGGTATCGTGGACGCGAGTCTTCATCTCGGCCTCGACATAGCGCGTGGCGCCGCGGTGGCGCCCCTGCCACATGACCTCGGCCTTTGGCGCCGGTCCGGCTGCCGCCGCCGCCAGTCGCGAGCGTTGCCCGCGCCCGCCCTTCAGCGCCTGCGGCCCGGCCTCGACGATCACGTCCACATAGGTTTCCGGCCCCTGGAAACTCTCGAACCCATCGCCATGCTCGGCCTCGTCCAGCGCCACGATGCCGTCCGGCGCGTTGATGTCGCGGATCGAGGAATTGGCAACGGCGGTGACAAGGCTTTCCAGGTATTCCCGGTCGTCCTGATCGGCCAGTCCCATGTCCTGCGCGGCGAAACTGGCGATCATCGTCTCGAGCGTCGGCGCGAACGCCACGTCGATGGCGTTGGCCGACGGCGCGGTATCGTCACTGACACCGCCACGGATCGGCACGCCATAGACCGTTCCGTGCATCACCGTTTGCAGGCGCGTCCGCTTCGCCACCAGCACCACGTCGTCGAAGGCATAGGACCGGTACCCGCTGGACAGCGCCAGTTGCGACGAAGTCATGCGCAGCGCGGACTCAAGCTCGATCTTCTCGGACCGCTCCGGGGCCGCCGCCGTCTCGGACACAAGGGCGCCGGGGTGCGAATAGGGCGGCACGATCGGCGCGGGCGAGGCTGACCAGCCCAGGCCGTCAAGGATCCGCGCGGCCACCAGCGGCGTGAACGCCCCCGCAAGCGGATCGAAGGACACGACCGACCACCAGCCGATCACGACATAGCTGGCCAGCCCGGTCAGCACGTCGTCGCTGTCCAGACCGCCCAGGTCGTCGTGAAAGGCGAAGCGGTTGATCGACGCGTCATAACCCGAGGTCCACGTCGGGGACCCGCCACTGGTCGCGGTCAGGTCCGCCGGTTGCAGACGTGGCCCGTTCCCCGGAACAGCGCCGTTGGGAAAGCCCTCGAGCGGTTCGACCTTGCCATCCTCGGACGACACGACCCAGCCCCGGACATCCAGCCGACGCGCGCCCTTGCGCCCGGTCAGCCGCAGGATCAGCCAGCGGTTCGGCAGCGGACGCAGCGACAGCGGATCGTCGTCATCCTCGCGGAACTCACCGCGCAGCAGCCCGTCGGGAAGCGCCCAGTGCAGGTGCACGCCCGCCGGCCGCTGGACGGCGGCGGTGAACGGATCGGCCGGCGCGCTTTGCGCCGGATCGCCCGAGGTCAGATCCATCGGCAATCGCACGAACCGCTCGGCCGCGTTGGCCCCGCGCGGCACGTAAAGCGCCTGCACGTCCATCGGCACGACCAGGCTTGGCGGCGGTGCAGGGGGCGGCCCCCGGTGCACCAGCCCCAGGTCCAGCGCAGCGGAAGAGGCCGCCGCAGCCAGCGTCCAGTTCGGCTGACGCAGGATCTGGTCCATCAACTCTGGCTTGATGCGGTCGGCCATGGCTCAGTCCTCCTCGGCCGCGGCGTTGAAGGCGGTCGAATACTCGCGCGCGATCCCCTTCACGCCGGGGCGGAAGGCGGCATCCTGGACCGTCGGCGTGGTCTCGGACTGGGCAAAGACCTGACGGTAGGGAAAGCGCAGCATCTGCAACGCGAACTCGGCCCCGTCAATGCGGTCGTCACCTGTGCCGGTCATCCCCGTGCCCGGCGCGTCGCGGAAGGCGCGTGCGGTGTTGGTCATGTCGATCACCCCCGCGGCGCCGGGGCGGAAACGGACCGGGATCTCGCGCGCCAGGTCCGACGGGCTTTGCCCCTGCGGCACCTGCGCCGGGTCGATCTCGTCGCCATTGTCGTCCACGTAGCGAGCCGAACGCACGTTGCGCGCCGGAACCATGGCCCTGATCCGGCCGGGACCGGCTTGCGACTGGCGGGTGCCGAACTGCACGCCCTGCCGCGGCTCTTCGATGTGGATCACGCTCGGCGCGCCGTCGAACAGCGCCAGCAGCACGGCAGGCGCCAGCCGCTCCAGCCGCAGCAGCTTGATCCGGCGCGGATCGCTTTCGGGCAGCACCGTCTCGTCGTTGCCGTCGGGCTCCTCGGCATAGGCGCGGATATGCATCCCCGGCCAACCCGCCACCGCGCCCGAGCGCATCAGGAACCCCGTGACCAGCCCGGCGGTCCCGCCCAGCGGCGGCTCGCCGCCCGGCACGCGAATCCTGCGTTCGGCGAAATCCACGTCCTTCTCGACGATGGGATAGATCGCTTCGAGTTGCGCGCGATCCACCGAGTTGGCCGTCGCCACGCTGAGCGCGCCCTGCACAAGCGCATCGGTCCACGCCCGGTCCAGAAAGAAGAAGCGGATCGACTCGTTGGGCAGAAGTTCCTCGTCGGGGACCAGCGTGTTGAACGGCACCCCCATCAGCAGGCGCAGTCGCGCCAGGAAATCCAGCGTGTCGCGCGGCACCACCTGCCGATCGTCAGGGCCGGGCGCGACCCCGGCGGATTGCAGGGCGAACAGCACCGTTTCAAGCGAAACGCGGTTGGACAGGCTCATGGCTCGGCCCTCCGTCTAAGGCGGTCGGTCAGGAAATCAGTCAGGTCCTCGAAGGTGCGGATGCCGTCCAGGCTACCCGCGTCCAGCGCCTCGCGCCCGACGGCAAGTTCGGCCAGTTTGAACAGGCCCTCGTCAAGCGCCGCGTCCAGCTGGCTTTCCAGAAGGTCGCTCTCGGCCAACAGGCCGACGCCGGACAGTTCGACCGGGGCGGCCTGCGCCTTTGCCAGCACCTCGGGCGCCTCGGGTGTCTCGACCCAGGCTTTCAGCAGGTCGGGCGCGATGCCCAGACCGGTCGACAGCACCTCCAGCGGCTGATCGCCAAGCTCGGCGATCTTGCGCCCCGGTCGGACCAGCGGACCGGCGGGCCCAAGCGCGGTGTCGCGTCGCCGGGCGAAATCGGCAAACAGCACCTGCTCCAGCCGCTGCCCCAGCAGCCCGCCAAGGACCGCCTCGTCAAAGGCATCGCGCGGGATCAGCGGGTCGAGCACACCATCCAGGAACAGCGCCTGCTGCTTGGCCTCGAGCACGGCGGCCCCGAACCGCTGCGCCCGCCAGCGCATCAGCGAGGCAACGAACGAGGGCTGCGACATCGCCAGCAGCCGCCCCGTCTCGAATGCCACCGCAAGCGACACGTCCTGCCGCCCCTCGGGCGTCATCATCCGCAGATGATCCGAGACATGCGCCAGGATCGGACCGTCGTCGTCCATCCGGGCATGCACCCGCCGCATCAGCCGATGTGGCGAGAACGGCCCGCGATACCACGCGTTCTCCTCGGATCCGGCGCGGGTCAGGTGCGGCATGCCGACATGCCCCGTCTCGGCAATTTCCAACGGCAGTTGCGAAACGGGCGCGTCGCCGGGCCCCTCGCCCGTCTGCGCGGGCGTGCACGCAGGCAGCGGCCGCTTGTAGCCGCCGGGCGTCTCGGTCCCCAGAAGGCCGACGTCCAGCCCCTGCATCAGCCCCTCGAAACTGCCCGCGCCGGTGCAGGTGAAGCGCCACGAGGTCAGTACCGGGAAGCGAAGGATCGGCTCGGGAAAGATCAGGTCCAGCGCCAGTTCGAAGCCGCCGAAAACCCCCTCGACCTTGAAGACCCGCTCTGCCCCGGCCCCCGCCAGCCCCGAGAAATCGCCGTCCAGCACCGCGCCCGCCTCGAACACGCCAAGGTCGTTCGGCCCGGTCTCGGTCAGGCCCGCCCGGTCGATCAGCCGGTTGCCGTGGAACACTACCTCGCCCCGGCGAATGGCTTCGCTCATGGCGACGGTATCGGTGGGATCCAGCCGTCGCGGCGTCCCGCCCGATGTAACCGGCACGGCGGCCCCTGTCCGGATCGCCTCGGCGATGGTGGCATGGACCGCGCTCAGGTGCAGATCGGCCTCGTTGAAGAATTCCCGTGGCGGTGCGGGTGGCGGCAGCTTGTCCAACTGCCCTTCCAGGTTGATCAGGCAGGCAGTGTAGGCCTTCGGTCGGCAGTTCTGGCGATCGAACTGGGGCATGCGGTTTGCGATCACCACCGACAGGAAGCCGTCGTCGTCGCCCATCGCCGCCTCGGTATCCTCCAGGTTCACCTCGCGCACATGGGTCAGCATGATCAGGTCGTCGATGGTCGGAAACACCGCCTGCACCACCGAACGGGGCACCTTCAGCCGACTGGCTGTCGCGGTGTCCGCATCACCCTGCAGGACGACGCCCTCGCTGACGCAGTCCGCCACGGGCACGTCATGCTCGATCGTGCCCTCGCCCTCGGCAATCACCACCAGTGCCAGCCAGGGCGTTTCCTCGCGCACCCGCTGGCCGTTGATCTCGGCGTTCAGCGTAGCCGGATCACGGTCCCAGGGCAGCGTCCGGCGCTTCAGCACGATCTGCGGCAGGCGGCTTTCATAGGCGCCTTCGCTGTTTGCGGGCGGAAAGGTGAGAAGCGCCTGGTCGGGCGGCAGGCGGAACCGCGGCGCGGTGACGTTGATATGCGTGACATGCGGCGCGACATCGGCAGAGGCATCCGGCGTGGTGTCATCGTCGGTGAACAGGTCGACCTCGGCCCGCAACTGATAGCGCCCGGCATCCAGCGCCGGCAGGAAAGCGTCGTAGAGGAAGAATTTTCCGCGCTCGACCATGGTTCTGTCCTAGTTCTCCTGCAGTTCTTCGGCCCGGACGGGCACGTCGTCAGGCTTGGTCCAGGCAAAGCGGACCGGCCCCGCGCCATCGGGGGCCGCGATCCGGATCTCGGGCAGGACGGTTTCGTTGACGATCCGGGTAACCAGCCGGTCGGCATCCAGATCCGTCGCAAGGACACCGTCCAGCCGCCCCGGCGTCAGCCCGCCCAGATGCACGGTCAACGGCCCCTTGCCATTCGCCAGTTCGGTCACGACCAGGGTCTTGCCGTCGAGCGGCGCCAGGATCGGCGGCGCCTTGTCCGCCTCGGCCCCCTCGAAGCCCAGCGCCAGCGCGGCCAGTTCCGCCTCGCTGACAACGCCCTCGATCAGCAATGCGACGGTGCGCGCCGGGCCGTCGAACCGGGTCGAGACCAGCGACGCCTGGTCCGTCAGGTCATTGGCCCGCATCCAGCCGAAGCTGCCTCGCCGCCCACCGCGCATCCGCGACGCGCCCTCCGCGCGGACCAATCCCCCGGCGCAGCGCGCGACCGAGCGGCCCAGGTAGGCAAGGCGGCTTCCGGCGGTCCAACCCCGCACCTCGGCCGGATCGGCACCGGTATCACCCGCCAGGATCGCCACAAGGGCGGTACGCTTGGGCAGGACCAGCTTTTCCGGCGCGGGGCGGCGGTCCGCCAGGACCTTGCCGTAGGCATCAATCAGTATCAGCCGGGCGGCACCGTCGATGCCAAGCGTCCCGGCATCGGCAAAGTGGGCGGCGGTATCGCGGCCCGGAATGTCGAACACGGCGATCTCGCCGGGGGCCAGCGCACGAGTGCGCGGTGTCTCGTCCCGGCGGCGGGCCGTGGCCGAGGTCATCATCGCCGCCACCGCTTCCAGCGTGCGGCGGTCGGCGGCACCTGCGCGCGCCGCGCCAGCCCCAAGGCTGTCGCGCAAGGTCGCCGTTGTCGACACCTGCCCACGAGCGCGCACGGTCTTGCCCGGCTCGTCGCGACCGACCTCGGCCCGGATCAGCGGCGCTAGCCTGCTGCCCGCTCCCAGCCGCGGCGGCGCGCGGCGCGGCACCTCGGCCAGTTCCGCGAGCAGCCCCGTGACCGTGGTGCGCCGCGGCCGTTCCTCGACCGGCGACACCGGGACGGTCAGCATTCCGCGCAGGCGCGGCGCCTCGAACACCAGCGGCCCGGCCTCGAACACGTTCGGCCCGATCACCCGCTTCTTGCCCCGGTCCTGCGCCGCGACGATCCGCTCCGACAGCAGGCCGACACGCATCGGCGTCGTCCGAACCCGGTCGGCATACTGGCCCGCAGTCACCTCGCGCGGGCTTGCCTTCAGCCAGCGATCCGACAGGGACGGCATACGCTGGTCGCCGAAGGCGGCAAGCGCGGCGCGCTGCGCGGTCGCCTCGGCCACCAGTCCCGAAACCAGCGTCCCGACAGGGCGCAACGGCAGCGGCTTGCGTGGTCCGGCCTCGACCTGGTTGAAGGCGATACCGCCGGTCGCCTCGTCGGGGATCTTGTTCAGGGCCAGCGGGCGGAACGCCAGGTCGACCCCCTCGGTCGCGCGGATGACCTGCCCGCGCGGGACCTTGCGCTCCCCGGCGGCGGGGGCTTCGCCCCAGACGCCCTTGGGGAAGCGGCCGGTCATGCGCGCGGTCATGATGATCTGGTCCGCGGCGCCGTTGGTGATCTCTTCGGGGCCGGTGCCGTTGCGCTTGATCGTCAGCGTCAGCCGGCTCTTCTCCAGCGGGCGCTGCATCGGCGCCAGGCCCAGCGTGGCGACGAACTGGTCTTCCTCGGCACGGGTGCCCGGCTTGATGTGGGTGATCGGGACCGTGGTGGTCAGCGACAGTTCGAACTCGCTCAGGACATCGAAGGGCTTTGCCGCACTGCCGTCCGCCGTCCCGCTTTCCTCACCCGAGGCGCTGGCCGGCGGCAACGCGCCCCGGCCCGCAACGGTGGCGACCACACGGGCAGAGGTACCGCTTTCCAGTTCCAGGTACTTGGTGGCGAACTCCACCCAGCCGATGGGCGGGGGCGGGATCTCGCCGCCGCCGAACTTGACGGTGATGTCGATCGGCCCGACCTCGATCCCGGCGCGGCCCCGGAACTCGGGCCCGCGCACCTCGATCCAGGCCCCCAGCGAGAAGCTCAGCTTGATCGTTCCAAGGAAAGTCTTGATCCGTATCCCGGCCGAAACCCGTGCATGCGCATCGGCCTCGTAGCTGAACGGATCGAAATAGATGATCGCGTTGCCCCCGAAACTCAGGTGCGCATAGGCCGGCCCGTACTTGGCCGAGGCCTCGAACAGCCCGCCCGCCATCATCGCTTCGGAGGTCAGCGCGTAATAGGTCTCGGACTTGATGGTGATGTTGGAAATCGGGCTCCAGTTCCAGCCCAGCCGGGGCACCACCGGATAGCCATTGGCATTGAAATTCGGGTGATAGCCACCCAGCGTCAGCACGAACTGGCCCTTGTTCGGCCCATCGAACCAGCTGACGAAGGCGAACCCGCCCGTCAGCCGCGCCGAGGGATGGAACAGCCAGGACTTGTCGGTCAGCTGCGCCTGGATCCACAGCACCCCTTCCGAGGTCGAGAACCGCGCGATCAGCCCCAGCTCGATCGAGACCAGCGCCGCCTCGGGACGGGGCAACGCCATGCGGGCCAGCCCGAAGATCGTCAGTTCGAACCCGTCGCCGAATTCCACCGCCACCACCGCGACCCCGTCGACAAGCGCGAACGAGGTAAAGCTGATCCCGGCAGCAAACCAGAACTGCCCCTGCGCCGCCGGGAAGAAGCCACGGACTTCTTCAAGGTAGTCGATGAGGTCGGCGGGCACCGGCGCCGCCGGGTCCAGTGCCGACAGCAAGGGGAAGGTGTTGAACTGGGCAAGGTCCGTGGGCGGTACGATCTCGCGGTTGATACCGAAGCCGCCGCCGATCCCGGTCAGGAAGAAGGCGGGCGGCCCGCCGAACGGTCCCAGCACCGCACCGAAGGCGAAGAAGGCAGTGTAATCCGGCTCGCGCGCATAGCCCCCGTAGATCGACAGGCCGTAGGTCGCGAACCGGGCGTTGAGCATGCCGATGTATTCCAGGCTCGTCGCATCCTCGAACTTGCGCAGCCCCCC
>JBFHFG010000080.1:0-8918 GCA_041583815.1 Halovulum sp. | reverse complement strand
GCTGAGGCGAGGCCTTGAACCCGGCATGGTGCAGGGCCGGATCTTTCAGGATGCGTGGAACCTGATGTTCTTCGCCCTGTTCGGTGCGATCGTGGGCGTCGTGTTCGTCTGGCGCAATATCAGGCTGGGCTATTGGCTGAACCTGGTCGTGGTCAGCATCGGCGACATCGGCTTTATCGTGACCATGCTGGTGCCGGGGCTGGTGCCCGTGGTGCCGGGCGCAGCGGGGCCGGTTCTGTGGCTGATCGCGCTGGCGCTTTCCACCGTCGGGCTGATCCGCGGCACAGGTGCCGAACCGCGCTGATTGCTTGCCGTCGAGGTCCGAACCTGATCCGGGGCGCGCGGGACAATCTGTAGAAAATCCATTGCGCCGCCCCTCAAGGCGGCGCGATCTGCGTCTGCGGCGCACGACCCCTGCCCGTCCGCGCCGAGTTACCCGGCGACAGGCAAGAATTTTCTTGTGCGACCACTCCTGTCCCAGCACTTTGTACCCAAGGGCCGTCGTTGTTTGCGAGGCGGCACCATTGGCGAATTATTCAGTTCAGGAATTTTTCCGACGGGTATGATCGAATGACCGAACTTCTTACGCAGGACGGCCTTCGCCCCTTCCTTGTTTCCGCTGTGCTGGTCTTCGCTTTCCTTGGACTCGAGATCGTCTTGATGCTTCTTGGCCTGTCGGGAAGCGCCGATGCGGACGGGCCTGACCTCGACACCGCCGACGGCGGGGATTTCATCGGGATGGAGGCGACCGACATCGCCGCCGAGATGGATATCGACCCCGGCATCGCCGCCAGCATCGAAGCCGAGATCGCCGCACAGGTGGATGGCGCCGACCTTGCCGCACCCGCGGACGGGGTGGATGTCACCGGGCCCGGGGCTACCTCGGCCATCGGCGCCGGGCTTGACCTGTTGGGGCTGCGCGCGCTGCCGCTGTCTGCCGCGCTTGCCCTGTTTGCAGCGTGCTTCGCCAGTATCGGGATTTCGGCGCAGGTCCTGCTTCATGGCACGTCCGGCTTCATGCTGCCGACCTGGATCATGGGGCCGGTCGCCTTCGTCGGCGCGGCGGCCCTGACCCGCCGGATTTCCGGCCTGATCGCGCGGCTGATCCCCCGTGACGAAACCGCCGCGGTATCGGAACGCAGCCTGGGCCGTCGCAAGGGGGTCGTGACCGTGGGCACCGCCCGAAAGGGCCACCCGGCGCAGGTCAGGGTGACCGACCGCTACGGCAACACCCACTACATCATGGTCGAGCCGCTGTCGGCCACCGACGTGATCGCCGAAGGGTCCGAGGTGCTTGTGCTGCGCCTGCCCCGCCGCGGTCTGCGCCTGGTCGAGATCTGACCGGAGTTTCTTTTCACCCAATTCCACTAAGCCAGAAAGAGATCGACATGCAGACATTCTTCATGGGTATCACGCTGCCGGCGGGCATCATTTTTGGGGCTCTCCTGGTGATTGGGCTGACCTTCGCGCGGATGTACAAGCGCTCCACCCGCGAGGTCAGCCTGGTGAAGACCGGCACTGGTGGCCGCAAGGTCATCATCGACGGCGGAACCATGGTCATCCCGGTCCTGCACGAGGTCACCCGGATCAACATGCGCACCACCCGGCTGGAGGTGAAGCGCTCGGGCGAGTCGGCGTTGATCACCAAGGACCGGATGCGCGTCGACGTCGGGGTCGAGTTCTACGTGACCGTCGAAACCACTGAAGAAGGCATCGCCAAGGCCGCCCAGACGCTGGGCGACCGCACCTTCGACGAGAACGCGCTGCGCGAGATGATCGAGGGCAAGCTGGTCGATGGCCTGCGCGCCGTGGCCGCCAAGATGGACCTGGATGATCTGCACGAGAACCGGTCGAACTTCGTGCAACAGGTCCAGCAGACGGTGGTCGAGGACTTGCGCAAGAACGGCCTGGCGCTGGAGTCGGTCTCGCTGACCGCGCTCGACCAGACGCCGTTGGAGGGCCTGGACGAAAACAACGTCTTCAACGCCGAGGGTCTGAAGCACCAGGCCGAGCGCATTGCCGAAAGCCGCAAGCGTCGGGCCGAGATCGAAGCGGATGCCGAGGTTGCCGTCGCGCGTCACCGGCAGGAGGCCGAGGTCCAGAAATATGTCGTCGAGCGGGAGCAGGAGGAAGCCCGCGTCGAACAGCGCGTAAAGATGGAAGCGCTGGCTGCCCGCGAGGCGGCCGAAAAGGCCTATCGGCGTGAAGAAGCCGAGAAGGCCGCCGAGGAAGCCCGGATCGCGCGTCTGCAGGCGATCGAGATCGCCGAGCAGAACCGCCAGATCGCCATCGCCCAGAAAAGCCAGGCCGAGTCCGAGGCGCGCGCCGAAGCCGACCGTGCCAAGGCCGAGGCCATCAAGGCGACCGAGTCCATCGAGACCGAGCGCCGGTTGGCGGAAGGTGAGCGCCAGAAGCGCCTGACCATCCTGGCCGCCGAGGAAGAGGCCGAGCGCAACGCGACCTCGATCCGCGTTTCCGCCGCGGCAGAGCGTCAGGCCGCCGAGGACCGCGCCGCTGCCATGCGCGAGCTGGCACAGGCCGAAGCCGACCAGATCACCATCAAGGCCGCGGCCATGAAGGAAGAAAAGCTGGCCGACGCCGAAGGGACCCGCGCGCTGATCGATGCCGAGAATTCGTTGTCGGGACAGATCATCGACTTCCGCCTGGCCAAGGCCCGGCTGGACGCCCTGCCCGGCATCGTCGCCGAGATGGTCAAGCCCGCCGAGAAGATACAGGGCATCACCATCCACAAGGTCGACGGGCTGAACGGCGGCGGCGGTCGCGGCGGCTCGATCGACGGCAAGCGCGGCGATGCGGGGGACGGCCTGATCAACCAGGCCTTCGACGAGATCCGCCGCAACGCCTTTGAACTGCCTGCCCTGACCGCGATCGGCAAGTCGGTCGGCGTCAACATGGACACCGGGCTGGCCGGGATCATGGAGCACGAGTTCTCGACCGAGAAGCTGGGCGAGGTCGTAGCCGAGGCCCTGCCCGAGGCCCCCGTCACCGACGAGGTATCGCAAACGCCCGCCTGAGCGTCAAAGGGCCACCGGCCGGGCAGGAAACCGCCCGGCCTGTGGCCGCGGCCCGGATGCCAGAGCGGCTTTCTCACAGCATAGATATTCGCGGCTTCTACCAGTGGCCGGTTGCCTGCACGTGGGGGGATGGCGCGCCATCCATCCAGCGCAGCGGTGCCGCGCCGATCAGCCGGTGACCCTGGTCCAGGTGGAAGCGCCACGCGCGCTCGGCCCCACCGAAGGCCTCGACCTCTGGTGTCGGCTCCCAAAGCAGCTCGACCCGCCCCGCAAGCTGCACCAGATCGCCGGTGGCGAAGTCGATGAACAGAAGGCCTGCCTTCGGATTGACCAGGAAGTTCCCGAGCGTGTTGAAGGCGAAGTTCCCCTGGAAATCGGGGACCGTCAGCGTGTTGCCTTCGATCCGGACAAAGCCGGGCTTGCCGCCGCGATGATTCACATCGACCCCGCCATTCGTGCGTGGATCAGCATCGGGATTGTGGCTGGCCACGAAGAATGTGTCGGACCGGGCGATAATGTCGCGCGTCAGGCCGTCAATCGCGTCTACCTGTTCGACCTCTAACGTGCGCGGCGGGGACGGATCGTCCTTGAACGACACGTCCCGCGCATGGATGTACTTCGGGCAGTTGCCGTAGGACTGCACCACGTCGACCGTCACGGCTTCGCCGTCCGGGTGGCCGACAATACCGTTCACCCGGTTCCGGCGTCGGGTCGGAAGCTCAATGCCGACCAGGCTGATCGGCGCGCCGGGTACGGCGTTCGCAACGAACGGGTCGCCCGGCAAGGGATGCGCGGCCAATGCCAGCGTCCGGTCATCCGGGCTCGATACAAAGCCCGGAGCACCGAACAGAACCGAGGCCCAGGGCCAGCCCCGGCCATCGACGCTGCCCGCCACGATGAAGGGCAGGCTTGCAAAGAACGTGCGGTGCTGGTCCGGCATGAAGGCGCGGTGCATGCGCCGGCCCAGCATGTCCTGCCGATCCTCGCGGCCCAGACGGGCGTGCAGTTCGCGTTCGCCCGCATGGTAGGGAGAGACCGGGTGCGGCCATACTTCAAGGCTCATGTCCTGTTCCTTTCCCTGTGCGGCGCCGGTCAGCCTGCGGCCATCAGGTCCTCGATGCGGACCATGGGCGGGAAACCCTCGATCGCCTCGACCCGGGCCAGCCAGGCGGTAATCGCGGGATAGGCCGACAGGTCGAACCCGCCCTCGGTCACGCGCGCGATATAGCTGTAGCAGGCCAGGTCGGCGGCGGTCGCGTCATCGCCCACCAGCCAGTCGCGCCCGGTCAGGTGCGGCTCGAACAGGGCGCTGAACAGGGCATGGGTCTTTGCTGCTGCCGTAGCCTCGTCGGCGGGGGATCCGAACAGCTTGATCGCGCGCACGACGAAAGGCCCGTGCTGAATCTCGTTCACCGCTGTCGACAGCCATTCCTGCACTTTTGCGCGGGCAACGGGATCCGCCGGGAACCAGCGGTTCTGCGGATCGTGACGCGCCGCGACATAGGTCATGATCGCGGTGGAATCCCGCAATGTCAGGTCGCCATCCACCAGCACCGGCACCTGGCCCAGCGGGTTGAGCGCCAGGAACTCGGGCGACTTGTGCGCGCCTGCCTTCAGGTCGACGGTGACATAGTCATGGTCGACGCCCAGAAGGCCCAGCAGGGCCTGCACGCGGTGCGTATTGCCGGAAAGAGGGTGCCCGTAAAGCTTCATGACCTGTCCTTTCAAATGGGGGTCGTCGTGTCTCCGGGAAGTTAGGCAGGGGCTGGCCCGCAGGATATACGGTGATATGAATAGGAATTATGGAAAATCCTGATATCCTGGGCGTGGACGGCCACCAGTTGCGCCTGTTCCTGGCAATCGACCAGTCGGGCTCGTTATCGGCGGCGGCCCGAATGCTGGGCATGAACCAGTCCACGGTCAGCTACCACCTGGACCAGCTGCGCAAACGGCTGGACGATCCGCTGTTCGTGCGTGTCGGCAACGGCGTGAAGGCCACGGAACGGGCGCGGGCCTTGTTGCCGCTGGCCCGCGACATCCTGCGCGCCCTTGAGGCGATGGCGGAAAGGCAGAACTACGATCCCGAACGCGACACCGGCAGCCTGCGCATTGCCGGAACCTCGGTCGACCGGGACCTGGTGCTGGCCCCGCTTCTGAAGCACGCCGTCCGGCACGCGCCGGGGATGAGCATCGAGATGGTCTCGCTCGACTCGTTTCATACCGAGGTGGAGCGCCTGGTGTCGGGCGCGGTGGACTGTGCGATCATTCCAGAAAGCGACCACCAGATCGAAGGCCTGATGCGGCGACCGCTGGTCACGCTTCTGGACGCGGTGTTCTTCGATCCCGCTTTTCCCCTGCACGAAGGGGATCTGAATGCGTTCTGCGCCCGGCCACAGGCGCGGGTGGCGTTCGGGGCCGAACCGGGCTTCGGTGTCGATCGCCGACTGGCGCAGATGGGGCGGACGCGCAGGGTCGCATTGCAGGTCTCGAGTTTCGACAGCGCGTTACGGTTGATTCGGGGTACGCCGATCATCGCCACGCTGCCCGGCGCGCTGGCGCGGACGGCACCTGAGCTTGCCACGGTCGCGCCGCCCTGGCAGGTGAAGCCGCTGCGCTTGCTGCTGTACTGGCACCGCCGCACGCACAATTCGGCCCGTTATGCCTATTGGCGCGAACAATTAGCGCGGGCGGCCCGCAATCAGGATGCGGGCCTGCCCTGATTGCCTTAGGGATACGCCGCCTAGTCGAAAGCCGCGAGGAATCGCTGCTTCACGGCCTCCATGTCGCCGCCCGTGCAGATGCCGATCCGGCCCTCGTCGCCGTCGTGCAGAACGGTGCGGCCCTGCTGCTCGCCGTCCGGGACGACAGAAAGGCCCAGAGTCTCGATCGTGAACATCTCGGGCGAGGCGGCGGCGATCACCGCCATCGGGTCATGCAGCCCGCAGCCGTCATTGCCGATGCCGCGATAGAAATCCAGGTAGAACCGGCTGGCCTCGCGTAGAAAGCCGCCCAGATGCGGAGAGGTCCGCGCCAGGCGGTCGAAATCATCGGACCTCAGAAGGGTCGCGAGGGTCACGTCCAGGCCGACCATCACGGCCTCTACCCCGCTGGCGATCACCTCGGCCAGCGCGTGCGGGTCGTGATAGGTGTTCGCCTCGGCATAGGGCGTGATGTTGCCGGGCACCCGCGCCGCGCCACCCATGAAGACGACCCGCTTCACGTTCCGCGCAAAATCCGGGTCCAGACGCAGGGCAAGGGCGACGTTGGTGATCGGGCCGACAGCGCAGACCACAAGCTCGCCCCGATGCCGACGCGCCATGTCCGTCAGGAACTCTGCCGCCGACAGGTCGAGCGGACGCCGCGACGGGGTCTCGGCGGGGATATGGCCGAACCCCTCGGCGCCGTGGACGTGGCTGGAGGGAGGCAACGGTGGCAGGACCAGCGGGTTGCCTGCCCCGGCAGCGACTGGCACGTCCAGACCGGCACGGTCCAGCAGGCGCAACGCGTTCCGCGTGGCGATGTCCACGGTGACGTTCCCGAAGGCGCTGGTCAGCCCCAGAAGCTCGATCGTGGGATCCAGCGCGGCATAGAAAACCGCCATCGCATCGTCGATACCCGGGTCAGTGTCGATAATCAGTTTCATTCCCGGCCCCTTATGCCTGAAAATTAGGCGCTACGACGTGTCCGGCAAAAGCGCAAGGCGGACATTGTGAAGTTTGTCGGCGTTTGGATGGAAATAATTTCTGTATGAATAACAGTGGAATACGGGAGATACTTCATCTGCCCGGCGGAGCACAGAACCAAAAATTATGGCTTCGGGCCGCCAAGTTATTGGCTGCGCGCCGGGCTGCGCGGTCATTTGGACCAAAGCCAGAGGTTTTGGAGCCCCATGACGCAGTTCCCAGGACATATCGACCGCACGCTTGCCGCGTCCAAACCATGGTGGCCCGAAGCGCCGGATACCGGAGCGGTGCCCAATATCGTCACCATCGTGCTAGACGATACGGGGTGGGCGGACTTCGGTTGTTTCGGGTCCGAGATCCGGACGCCTCATATCGACAGCCTGGCGGCCGGGGGGCTGCGGTACACCAACTTTCACGTTACGCCGATCTGTTCGCCGACCCGGGCATCGCTGCTGACCGGACGCAATCACCACAATGTCGGAATGCGCTGCCTTGCGGATACCGATACCGGGTTTCCGAACAGCCGCGGTGCGGTCCATCCCGACATCCCGCTTTTGCCGGACATGCTGCGCGAGGGCGGGTTCGCGTCCTACCTTGTCGGCAAGTGGCACCTGACCCCCGCACACGAGATCACGCCCGCGGGGCCGTTCGACAACTGGCCCCTGCGGCGCGGTTTCGACCAGTTCTACGGCTTTCTCGGCGGTTGCACGGACCAGTACTGCCCCGAGTTGATCGACGGCAATGCCACCATCGATCCGCCCCTGAAGGATGGCTACCACCTGACCGAGGACCTGGCCGACCGCGCCATTCGCTATCTGCGCGATCACGCGACCTTCCGTCCGGGCCGTCCGCTGTACCTGAACTTCTGCCCCGGTGCGACGCACGCGCCGATCCAGGTCGATCGCGCATGGATCGATCCCTATGTCGACGTATTCGCCAAGGGATGGGACCGCACGCGCGAGGATCGGCTGGCGCGGCAGAAGGAAATGGGCCTTGTCCCGCCCGACACGCAATTGGTGCCCCGTAACCCCGAAGTCCCGGCATGGGACAGCCTGCCAGAGGATCACAAGCGGCTGTACACGCGCCTTCAGGCGGCCTTCGCGGGTTTTCTGGAACATACCGACGCGCAGATCGGACGGCTTCTGGCAGAACTGAAACGGCTGGGCATGTTCGAGAACACGATCATCCTGGTGATGACCGACAACGGTGCCAGCCGTGAGGGCGGTGATGACGGCGCGGTGGACATCAACTCGAACTATTCCGGCCAGCCCGAAACCGTGGCGGCGATGCTGCCACGGCTTGATGATATCGGCGGCCCGAAAGGACCGGCGCATTATCCGCAAGGCTGGGCGATGGCGGGCAACACCCCGTTCCGGCGCTACAAGCAGTATGTCGAGCTTGGCGGCATCCGCTCGCCTTTGGTGCTCCGCTGGCCTGAGGGGATCAAGGCGCGGGGTGAGGTTCGCGATCAGTTCCTGCACGCGATCGACGTGGTGCCGACATTGCTGGATGCCTCGGGCGTCCATCATGCCGCACCGCTGGACGGGGCAAGCTTTCGCGCCACGATGGACGACGCCGCGTCCCCTGCCCCGCGCAGTCGGCAGTACTGGGAGATGTTCGGCCGCCGCGCCATCTTCGCCGACGGCTGGAAGGCGGTGTCCGAACACGAGAAGGGCGAGGATTATGACCTCGACGTCTGGCGGCTGCATGATCTGTCCAGCGACTTTTCCGAGGCGGTCGACCTGTCTGCCAGCCATCCGGACCGTCTGGCCGACATGGTCGCGCTGTGGTGGCGCGAGGCCGAGGCGAACGAGGTCATGCCGCTGGACGACCGGACGCTGGTCGATATCATCAATTTCCGGCAGCCCAACGGGCTGATGGCCCGAAACGAGATCGTGCTTCAGCCGGGTCAGGGGCATATCCCGCAACCGTCGATGATCACCGCCACCGAACGTAACATGGAGATTACCGCCCATTTCACCGATACGCTGGGCCGGGCCGAGGGCGTGCTGCTGTCCTCGGGCGACAGTATGGGCGGCTACAGCTTCTTCGTGCAGGACGGCCGGATCTGCTTTCACCATGTACGCATGGGGCATCGGGTTGCGATGACCGCCCCGGTGCCTGCGGGTGCCAGGCGCTGCAGCGTGGTTCTGCACGTCGGTGCGGACTCGTCCTGCGATGCCTGGTTGTTCGTCGATCG
>JBFHFG010000079.1:0-8950 GCA_041583815.1 Halovulum sp. | reverse complement strand
CTCCCCGCAATCCGGCGATTACGAAGTTTTTACAAACGGAATACCTTTAAAATCATGGGCTTCAGGGGGTTTTCACTGTGAAAACCCGGATTCTCACCCTGATTTTCATGGTGATCTCACTCGGTCGCGCGCATCGGCCCGCCCCGGATCGCGGGGCGGACCAACCGGGTTAGAGGTTGATCCGGTACAGTGCGTACCCGTCCGGCCCGTCGCCCGCCGGTTCGATGGCCACACCTTTCACGTCGGCAACATAGTCGCGGCCCTTCGGCCCCGTCTCGAACAGGACGGTGGTGCCCTCCATCGGCTTGAACGTCCAGTTCGCGTCGGCGCTGGGGCTGATCGTGCCTTGCTCGACGATATAGCGGACGATCACGTCGCGGTTGGTGTCCGGTCCCTCGAAGATCGTGGTCTCGGGCGAGGCACCGGGGAAACTGCCGCCGCCGCCCGCCCGATAGTTGTTGGTCGCGATGACGAACTTCTGCTCGGGGTCGATGGGCTGGCCATCGTAGGTCAGATCGACGATCCGGTTGGCATCAGCGTTCACCACGTTGCTGTCGCGGTCGAACTTCGACGGCTGGCTCAGGTCGATCTTGTATTCGACCCCGTCGATCACGTCGAAATTGTAGCTCGGGAATTCGGGGTTCAGCAGCGGCGCATCGGTTGCACCGGGCTCGACCTGGTTAAACATCCCCGCCGACCGCTCTAGCCACTCCTTGACCTGCGCGCCCGTAACCAGCACCGCGCGGGCGGTGTTCGGGTAAAGGTACAGGTCCGCGACGTTCTTGATCGCCACGTCGCCCGCGGGCACGTCGGTATAGTACTCCGGCCCACCCCGGCCCCCGGCCTTGAACGGCGCTGCGGCGGACAGCAGCGGCAGGCCCTCGTACTCGGTGCCCTTCAGCATCTGTGCGATGTACCAGGTCTGCGCGATCGAGACGATCTGCACCGAGGGATCATCGGCCACCAGCGCGAAATAGCTGTGCAGGGGCGCATCGGTCTTGCCCACCGCTCGACGGACATAGGCCAGGGTTTCATCGTGCTCCTTCTGGACCGAGTCCAGCACCGGCTGATAGCTTTCCACCAGCGCGGTGATCGAGCGGTCCTCGTTCCGCTTGGAGATCGGCCGGGCCGCGCTTTCGTGTGTCGCGACGCGCCAGGAATTGCCGTCCCGTTCCAGCATCAGGTCGATCAGACCCATGTGACTGCCCCAGAAACCACCCATCGCGGCGGGCTTTCCGTGGATCGTACCCGCCTCGGCATCTACCATCTCGGCATCCGCATAGTCGGGGCCGGGGAAGACAAGGTGGTGGTGCCCAGTCAGGATCGCATCGATCCCGTCTAGCGCAGCCAGCGGCACCGAGGCGTTCTCCATCCCGTCGGTATGCTGCGCCGGACCGATGCCCGAGTGGCTGAGCGCGATGACGATGTCGGCGCCTTCCTCGCGGATCTGCGGCACCCAGGCTTTCGCGGTCTCGATGATGTCGCGGGCCTGGACGTTGCCCTCAAGGTGGCGACGGTCCCAGTTCATGATCTGCGGCGGCACGAAGCCGATGATGCCGATGCGGATCGGGTGGGTTTCGCCCGCGCCGTCGGTCAACTGGCGATCCAGGATCACGTAGGGCTTGATCAGCGTGGTGTCGTCGGTGGGCGCTGCGCCCATTTCCTTGACCACGTTGGCCGAGACCACGGGGAAATCGGCACCGGCCAGGGATTTCATCAGGAAATCCAGTCCATAGTTGAACTCGTGGTTGCCCAGCGTCGAGGCATCGAAGCCGACCGCGTTCATCGCCTGGATGACCGGGTGCAGGTCGCCTTCCTTCATGCCACGCTCGTAGGCGATGTAATCGCCCATCGGATTGCCTTGCAGGAAGTCGCCATTGTCCAGCAGGATGCTGTTAGACGCCTCGGCCCGGATACCTTCGATCAGGCTGGCGGTGCGGGCCAGACCCACCGTGTCGACCGCTTTGTCGGCATAGTAGTCGTACGGGAACACGTGGACGTGGAGGTCGGTCGTCTCCATGATTCGCAGGTGCGCCTGACCGGCAGCGGCACGAGCCGAGAACGGGTGCAGGGCGATGAAACCGGCAGTGCCGGCAAGGAATCCGCGACGGCTGAGAAGCAGGGACATGGCTTGTTCCATTCATACTGATGGTTGCGCCCCCATAGCATCGCATCTTTGACAATCCTGTGAAGGCGGAATGCGAGTGGCGCCGGATTGCGGCGGGACACCGCAATTATCTATTGCCGAAACCGGTTTCGGGGGAAATCCTTCGACTCGGAGGAAGCAATGAACAAACCCGTCGGAACGGCGCGGACAGACGCACGCAAGGTGCGCCCGCGCGTGACCATCAACGACCTGGCCGAGGCCCTTGGATTGACCAAGGGCACCGTGAGCCGCGCGTTGAACGGTTATCCGGATATTTCGCCCAGCACCCAGACGCGGGTCCGCCACCAGGCGGACAAGATGGGCTATCGCCCGCTCAGCCATGCGCAGGCGATCCGGACAGGGCGGGCGCGGTCACTGGGGCTGGTGCTGCAGGACGACGAGGCTGGCAGCAACCGCCCGTTCCTGGCCGAGTTCGTCGCCGGGATCACCCATGCCGCCAGCGACGAGAACTGGACCCTGACCATTGCGACCGCGCGATCGGAAAAGGGCGTGCTGGACACGATGGAGCGGCTGATCGACGAGCGGAAGGCCGACGGGTTCATCGTTCCCCGGACCCTGCGCCACGACCCGCGCGTCGAATTGCTGCGCAAGCTTGAGAAGCCCTTCGTGTTGTTCGGCCGAGTCGAGCAGCCCGACGGCTGCGCCTGGTACGACATCAGCGGCGAGGACGCGATGCGCGACGCCGTGTTGCGGCTGGCGGGGTTCGGACACAAGCGTATTGCCTACGTGGGTGGCGGCGATCGGTACAACTTTACGGGGCTGCGGCGGCAGGGGTTCCTGGACGGCATGGCCGAGGCCGGCCTGGATGCCGATCCCGACCTGATCCGCGACGGCGGCATGACCGCCATCGACGGGCGCGAGGCGGCGATGGCGCTGCTGCACCTTCCGACACCGCCGACCGGGATCGTCTTTGCCGTGGACCGCGTCGCGCTGGGCGGCTACCGCGCCGCGGCGCGGCTGGGGCTGACGGTGGGCCGCGACGTCTCGATCATCAGTTACGATGGTGTGCCCGAAGGCGCCTATGCCACTCCGTCGCTGACCAGCTTCGCGGTGGACAGCCGCCGCGCGGGAGAGCGTCTGGCCCAGATGCTGTTGGCACTGGTGCGTGGCGCCGACCCGGAAACCCTGCGCGCGCTGGAACCGGCGCGCCTGGTCGCGGGCGGTTCGGACGGGCCGCCCGCGCTGGACCCGAGGGCGCTGGCCGCCCGGATCGCACTTGCCACGATCAATACGAGCGAATGAAACCCAAGGGAGGGAATGAATGACGATGCTCACCAAACGGACCCCGATGCACCTGATGCTGGCTGCGTCGGCCGCGATGATCGCGACGCCATCGCTGGCCGACATCCGCTTCTGGACCACCGAAACCCAGCCGCCGCGCCTTGCGCTTCAGCAGGAAATGGCGACGGCCTTCGAAGAGCAGACCGGTATCGGCGTCGAGGTCATACCCGTCGAGGAAAAGGACTTGGGCACCCGCGCCACCGCGGCCTTCGCCGCCGGTGACCTGCCCGACGTGATCTATCACACGCTGCAATACGCGCTGCCCTGGGTCGAGGCGGGCATCCTGGACGCCGAGGCCGCGACTGAGGTGATCGAGAACCTGGGCCGCGACACCTTCGCCCCCGCGCCGCTGGATCTGGCCGCGACCGAAGATGGCGTTGCCTCGGTTCCCGTGGACGGCTGGACGCAGATGATCGTCTATCGCAAGGACCTGTTCGACGAGGCGGGTCTGGAAGCGCCGACCAGCTATGCCGCCGTGACCGCCGCGCTCGAAGCGCTGCACAACCCGCCCGAGATGTTCGGTTTCGTCGCCGCGACCAAGGTCGATGAGAACTTCATGAGCCAGGTGCTGGAGCATGTGTTCCTTGCCAACGGAGTCAGCCCGGTCGACGAGAGCGGCTTCAAGGGCTTCGACGAGGCCGCCACCATCGAGGTGCTGGAGTTCTACAAGGCGCTGGCCGATGCCTCGCCCGAAGGAGAGCTTTACTGGGACCAGTCGCGCTCGCTGTATTTTTCGGGGCAGGCGGCGATGATCATCTGGTCGCCGTTCATCCTGGATGAACTCGCGGGGCTGCGCGACGATGCGCCGCCGACCATTACCGACGATCCGACCTCGTCCGAGCTGGCCTCGAAAACCGGGATCGTGACCAACTTCTCGGGTCCGTCGAACCCGGACGGGGCGGCCTGGGGCGACGTGCGCTACTTCGGCATCACCGCCGATGCGGACTTCGACGAGGCGCAGGCCTTCATCGAGTACGCGATGGACGAAGGGTACACCCAGACCCTGTCGATCGCGCCCGAGGGCAAGTTCCCGGTGCGGCGCGGCAATGCCGACAACCCCGACGCCTTCATCGAGGCGTGGTCCAAGCTGGACGTGGGCGTGGACCGCAAGGCGCCGCTGTCGGAGCTGTATGACGCGGCGATGATCGACGAGATCGTCGGCGGCCTGGACGTGGCCCAGCGCTGGGGTGTCGAGGAAGGCCAGCTCGCGCTGGCGTCCAAGATCATCAACAGCCAGGTCATCAACCGCGTGGTGCGCGAGTATATCGACGGCCAGATAGAGGCCGCCGATGCCGTGGCCAAGATGAACGAAGAACTGGCCGCGATCGAGTGATCCGGTCGGCGGGCGGCGTCTCCTTCGCCGCCCGCATCACTCCGACAGGAGAGTGTCCATGACCACTGCCACACCGCCACGCGGCGCAGGGCCCCTGGCCCGGCGGGAAGCGCGGCTTGCCTGGGGCCTGCTTGCGCCCACCATCATCAGCGTCGCGCTGGTCGTCGTGCTGCCGCTGCTGGCCATCTTCTGGATCAGCGTCAAGCCGATCAGCCTGGCCGACCTGCGCCCGCCGGCCCCTGTCGTACGCGAGGCGTTGCGCGGTGATACCGACGCCGCGGGCGACGCGGCGCGGCTGCAATACCGCATCCGGAATTCGAGCCAGGACAAGCCGATTACCGGTGTGATCCTGACCGACACGATTCCCGCCGGGCTGGAGCCGGGCGAACTGGACCCGCGCTGCGTGCTGGACGGGCCGAGCCTGAGCTGCGACCTGGGCGATCTGGACGGCGGCGCGCGGGACGAGATCGAGATCCCGGTCACCGTCTTGCAGGCATGGCTTGACGCTGGCAGCGACGATCCTGAAGAGACCGAGCCGGGCATCACGGGCCGGTCGGACAACATCCTTACGAACCTGGAATTCTCTGGCGAGAACTTCGCCCGCATCTTTGACGGTGACGAGTTCTGGGGTGTCCTGTGGGTGACGCTGTTCTACACGGTCGTGGGTACCGTGGGCGCGCTGGTCATGGGGCTGTTCGCGGCGATGCTGCTGAACAAGTCGTTCAAGGGGCAGGGCATTCTGCGCGGCCTCTACCTGTTTCCCTATGTCGCGCCGGTGATTGCAGTCGCCTTCACCTGGGTGACGCTGTTCGACCCGTTCTCGGGTTCGGCTAATGCGCTGCTGATCCAGATGGGCGTCACGCAAGGCGCGATCAACTTCTTCGGCGAGCGGCCGCTTGCGCTGATCATGGTCACCGTCTTCGAGATCTGGCGCTATTTCCCGCTGAGCTTCCTGTTCATTCTGGCCCGGTTGCAGAGCATCGACACCGACATGTACGAGGCTGCCGACATGGATGGCGCCAGCCCGTTCCAGAAGTTCTGGTACCTGAGCATGCCGCAGCTACTGGGGATCCTGTCGGTCCTGTTCCTGCTGCGCTTCATCTGGACCTTCAACAAGTTCGACGACATCTTCCTGCTGACCGGTGGCAATGCGGGCACCCGCACGCTGACCGTGAACGTCTACGAGCAGGCCTTTGCCGTATCGAACATCGGCGCGGGCGCGGCGGTCGCGGTGGTCATCTTCTGCTGCCTGCTGGCGTTCTCGTTCGTCTTCTTCCGCTACATGAGCCAGGAGGAGGGGCTATGAACCGCCTTCGCTATGGATATGTCGCCGGTCCGGTGATCGGCGCGCTTTGGGGGCTGACCATGGCCGTGGTCGCCTGTGTCGTGGTCAGTTTCGCGACCGGGCAGGGGCTGCGTCCCTCGGCACTGGCGGCGCTGGCTGTGGGCGCCTGGGCGGGGTTCGCGCTGTTGCCAGCCGGGGATCGCTCGCAAGGCCAGCGGCTGGCCAGGATCGCAGGTCTGGCGCTGATCCCTCTGGCGCTGTCGTTTCTGCTGAGTCCCGCGATCTCGGGGGCCGAGGGGACCGAGACGATCACGTTGCTGATCGCTTGGGCGATGTTCCTGGCGGCGACCTTCCTGCCGCTGCCGGTGATCATGAAGGAACTGCCCTATGGCACCGCTACGCGGCACGAGTTCGAGGATGCGGTGATCCGCTTCCTGACCGGCTTCGGCTATATCTTCTTCACCGCGATCGTCGCCATACCGTTCTACGTGATGGTGATGACCAGCCTGAAGAACCAGCAGCAGCTGATCCAGAACCCGCTCGATTTCACCATCGACCTGAGCCAGGGCTGGGGCTTGTTCCGCAGCTACGTGGAACTGTTCCGCGACTTCGACTTCGGCACCTACCTTTGGATCTCGCTGGTGGTGTCGGTGCTGACGGTGTTCATCACGCTGCTGTTCTCGGTCCCCGGCGCCTATGCGGTCGCACGGCTTCGGTTCAGGGGGCGCGCCGCATTCTCGCGCTCGATCCTGCTGATCTACATGGTGCCGATGATCGTGCTGGCGCTGCCGATCTACATCGCGTTTTCGATGACCGGGCTGCGCAACTCGATCCTGGGACTGGTGATGGTCTATCCGGTCACCACGATCCCGGTCGCGCTGTACATGTTGCAGGGGTATTTCCGCGGCCTGCCGGCCGAGGTCGAGGAGGCCGGGCTGATGGACGGGCTCAGCCGGCTTGCGGTGATCTGGAAGATCACCATGCCGCTGTCGCTGCCCGCACTGGCGAGCGTCTCGCTCTATGTCTTCATGATCGCCTGGAACGAGTTCCTGCTGGCGTTCATGCTGCTGGACGATCCGTCGAAATTCACCCTGACGCGCGGCGTGGCGATGCTCAATTCGTCCGAAGTGCCGCGCCAGCACCTGATGGCGGGCGCGGTCGTGGCGACCGTGCCGATCATGGTGCTGTTCCTGGGACTTGAACGCTTCATGACCCGCGGCCTGACGGCAGGCTCGGTGAAAGGATGACCGGCCACGCGCCGGAAACAGGAAAGATCTCGATCATGACCGACTACCACGCCCTTGACGACGAGGCCCGGACGATCCTGCGGGACAACGATCGCGGCGGATATACCGTGCCGACCGACGGGCTGTATCCCTACCAGTGGAACTGGGACAGCGCCTTTGCCGCACTGGGGTTCGCGACCTTCGACATCGACCGTGCCTGGGTAGAGCTGGAAACGCTGTTCTCTGGCCAGTGGCAGAACGGGATGGTGCCGCACATCCTGTTCCACAAGCCCGATCCCGGCTACTTCCCCGGCCCCGACGTCTGGGGCTGCAACGGGCCGATCCCGTCCTCTGGCATCAGTCAGCCGCCGATCGCGGGGACCATGGCCCGGAAGGTCTGGGAGCAGGACAAGGAGGCAGGGCAGCCGCGCATCGCGATGCTGGTGCCGAAGATTGCCGCCTGGCACCGCTGGTTCATGCAATGGCGCACCGACCGGGGCGCGGTCTGCATCGCCCATCCTTGGGAGGCGGGCCGGGACAACGCCTGCGACTGGGATGGTGCGATGGCCGCGATCGATCCGCAGGGCGTGGGCGAGTACACCCGCCGCGACACCGGGCACGTGGACCCGGCGATGCGGCCCACCAAGCAGGATTACGACCGCTACATCTGGCTGGTCCAGCGTGGCCGCCGGCTGGAGTGGGACGAAGAGCAGATGGCCCGCGACACGCCGTTCCGCGTGGCCGATCCGGGCATGACGTTCATGTTGCTGCGTGCCACCCGCGACCTGCGGGTGATGGCCGAGGCGACCGGGTTCGATACCGCCGAGATCGACGCCTGGATCACCCGCCTGACCGCCGGGGCCGAGACGCTGTGGAACGAGAACGTGGGCAGCTTTGACTCGCGCGACGTGGTGAACGGGCCGTTCGCGGACTGCGTGTCCAATGCGTCGTTCCTGTGCTGGTACGCGGGGATCGACAAGCCGGGAATGGTGGATCAGCTGAACCGGGTGATGGATGCGGTGCCCTATGGCGTGCCCAGCTATGACCCCGAGGGGCCGAAATACGATGCCAAGCGGTATTGGCGCGGCCCGACCTGGGGAATCATGAACACGCTGATCGCCTGGGGTCTGGACGAATGTGGGCACGCGCCACTTGCCGCGCGGGTGCGGCAGACGACCCGCGACCTGATCGCCGAGCATGGCTTTGCTGAATACTTCGACCCGAATGACGGCAGCGCGGCTGGCGGCGGGCGCTTCACATGGACCGCGGCGATCTGGCTTGCCTGGGCCACGCCCGAAGCAGGGAGGAACTGATGGGCGCGATCAAACTCGAAGCCGTCGAGAAATGGTACGGCGATGTCCAGGTCATCAAGGGCATCGATCTTGAGATCGAGAACGGCGAGTTCGTCGTCTTCGTCGGCCCGTCGGGCTGTGGCAAGTCCACCTTGCTGCGGATGATCGGCGGATTGGAAGAGATCAGCCGTGGCCAGTTGCTGATCGACGGCCGCGACGTGACATCGGAGCCGCCGTCGAAGCGTGGCCTGACGATGGTGTTCCAGTCCTACGCGCTGTACCCGCACATGAGCGTCGGCGACAACATGGGGTTCTCGTTGAAGACAGCGGGCGCGCCCAAGGCCGAGATCGAGCAGAAGGTGAACG
>JBFHFG010000078.1:0-8976 GCA_041583815.1 Halovulum sp. | reverse complement strand
GCGGGGCATGACGGAAGGTTCCCACAATTCCAGGTGATAGCCGCGTTCGGATTCCAGCGGCACGTCGATCCCCAGGCTGCGGGCCAGCGGGCCGGACCAGGCGCCCAGCGCCAGCACGGCGGCATCGCAGGGCAGTGTTTGGGCGGTCGTGCGAACACCGGTAACTTGGCCGTTCTCGCGGACGATACCCGCGACCTCGGCTTTCACCAACCGGCCGCCCTGCCGCTCGAAATGCGCGGCAAGCGCCTGGACATAAGCGCCAGGGTCCGAGATGCGGCCGTGCCCCTCCAGCCGGACGGCATAGTTCAGATCGGGCGAAAAGGCCGGGTCATAACCGTGGAACTCCTCGCCCTCCATCTCGACCCAGTCGAAGCCGAAGCGGCGGCGCAGGTCCCAGCCGAACGTGTCACCGTGGAAGTGGTTTCGGTCGCGATAGACATACAGGTAATCCGACGGGACGATCCAACGCTCGGCCCCGGTACCCTCGGCCAGTGCGAGGTGATCGTTCAGACTGTCGCCGATGATGTCGACAAGGGCTGCGGCGGCGCGGGTCGCGCCATCTTCATTCGCATTGCCAAGATAACGGCGCAGCCACGGCAGCAGGCGTGGCAGGTAGCCCCAGCGCAGGAACAGCGGCTGGTTCGGGTCGAACAGCATCCGGGGCGCCTTGCGGATCAGTCCCGGAACGGTCACCGGCACAATGGAACAGGACGCAAGCACCCCGCCATTGCCGAAACTGGCCCCGGCAGCGGGCCCCTCGCGGTCGATCAATGTGACCTTGTGGCCGTCGCGTTGCAGCCAGATCGCGGTCGAGACACCGACGATCCCGGCGCCGATGACGCAGACCTCGCGGGGTGTTTGCTGGGGCACAGGTGACGGCACGAGCGGGGCATCCTTGTGCCAAACGGTTGACGGACCGGGCATTCTTGGCGCTGGCCGCGGTTCGTGTCAACGTGCCCCCCGACCGGTTTGCTAGGAGCAAGGATAATGCGCGTGACAGGTGGCCGCCCGATACAGGGCGCGTCGGTGGGGATCCTGATGCTGGCGTCGCGCTTTCCACGCATTCCGGGCGACATGGGCAACGCGGCGACCTGGCCGTTCCCGGCGCTGTACCGCGTGGTCAGTGATGCCTCGCCAGGGCGGGTGGTGCGCGACCGGGCCGAGGGCCTGCTGCCCGCGTTCATCGAGGCCGGCCAGCAGTTGCAGGCGGACGGGGTGGACGGGATCACCACCAGCTGCGGGTTCCTGTCGTTGTTCCAATCCGATCTGCGCGCGGCGCTGGACGTGCCCGTGCTCGCCTCGTCGCTGATGCAGGTCGCCCAGATCGACCGGATGCTGCCGCGCGGGCGGCGCTGCGGGGTGCTGACCGTTTCGGCCAGCGCGCTGACAGCGGAACATCTGCGCGGCGCGGGCGCGCCCGAGGATACGCCCATCGGCAGCACCGAGAGCGGGACCGAATTCACACGCGTCTTCCTTAACGACGAACCAACGCTGGACACGCAGGCTGCCGAGGCGGACAACATCGCCGCCGCGCGCGACCTGCTGGACCGCCATCCGGAGGTGGGCGCCATCGTGCTGGAATGTACCAACATGACCCCCTATGCCGCAGCGATCCGCGCCGCGACAGGGGTGCCGGTGTATGCCATGCCGGGATTCGTCGGCTGGTTCCAGTCCGGGCTACGGCCCCGGCGCTGGCCCCTGCACGAGGGGCCAGCCTGAGGGCGCATCACGCCGTTTGAAGCGCCGCCTTCTCGCGCCGTTCATCCTTGGCGAAGAAGATCAGATACAGTACCGGCGCCGCGATCAGGGTCAGCACCGAGGCGAAGGCCAGACCGCCCATGATCGTCACCGACATCGACACGAAGAACGCATCGGTCAGCAGCGGTGCCATGCCCAGGATCGTGGTAGCTGCGGCCAGCACCACCGGACGCAGACGCGAGGTCGACGCGCTGACGATGGCCTCGCGCAACGGCACGCCCTCGGCCCGGACCAGGTCGATCTCCTCGACCAGCACGATGCCGTTTTTGATCAGCATCCCCGACAGGCTGAGCAGGCCCAGCAGCGCGGTGAAGGTGAACGGCAGACCGGTACCCAACAGGCCCAGCGCCACACCGTTGACCGACATCGGCACCAGCAGCCAGATGATGATCGGCTGACGCAGCGCGTTGAACAGCAGTACCGAGATCAGCACCATCACCAGAAGGCTGATCGGCAGTTGCTGCCCCAGGCTCTGTTGCGCTTCGGTCGAACTTTCGTACTCGCCACCCCATTCCATCTTGTAACCTTCAGGGACCGGCATCGCCTCGACCACGTCCTTGATCTGGCTGTGAACCTCGGCCGCCGTGCGATTGGTCGGAATATCCGCGCCCACGGTCAGCGTCGGCACCCGGTCGCGCCGGTGATACAGCGTGTCCTGCACCTCGAAGGTGAAGCCGTCGGTCACCTGGTCGATGGGCAACAGGCGATTGCCGCTTTCGCTGTAGACCAGCTGATCCTCCAGCCCCAGAGTCGAATCCTCGGGATGCTTCACGTAGATGGGAATCAAGCGCTCGCCCTCGCGGAATACGCCGGCCGAGATGCCATCGGTTTCGAAACGGAGTGCGTTCGCGATGTCGTCCCGGCTGATGCCCGCACTTTGCGCACGATCGGTGGCGTAGATCGGCTTGATCACCAGTTCCGGCTCTCGCCAGTTGGTGCGCAGGTCGATCAGGTCGTCCGTCGTCTCCTCCAGCAGGGAGATTGCCTGGTCCCCCAGACGACGCAGCACCACCGGATCGCTGCCCGAGAACCGCACCTCGATCGGGTTGCCGCCGCCGGGGCCGAAGACCAGGCGACGGGTCCGGAACTCGGCCCCCGGAAGGTTCTCGCGGCCGAACGCCTCGAGCTCCTGCTGCAATGGTGGGATATCGTCTATCGAACTGGTGCGGATGATCAGGTGGCCATAGCTGGGGTTCGGCTTTTCGGCCGAATAGGTCAGCATGAACCGGGTCGCGCCCTGCCCGACGAAGGTGGCGTAGGAAACCACGTCGTCGCGCTGCGCCAGCCAATCCTCGACCACCGCAAGGTCTTTGGACGTCGCGGCGATGTCGGTGCCCTGCGGCAGCTTGTAGTGGACAAAGAACAACGGCGTGTTCGAATCCGGGAAGAACTGCTGCCGGATCTGCCCAAAGCCGATGAAACAGACGACGGTGATTGCTATCAACCCCGCGACGACCAGCCAGCGCACCCGCAGCGCGACGCGCAGCACGGCGGCATAGGCACGGAACACCGGTCCGTCATAGGCACCAGCACCCTGGCCATCCCCGCGCTTGAAGAAGTAATGGCCAAGCAGCGGCGTGACGGTGATCGCAAGCACCCAGGACAACAGCAGAGAGATGCCGATCACCGCGAACAGCGAGAACAGGAACTCGCCCGTCGCGTCAGGGCTCAGGCCGATCCCGGCAAAGGCCATGATGCCGATGACGGTCGCGCCCAGCAGGGGGATCTGCGTCTTTCCCGCGGCCTCGTCCGCCGCTTCGCGGGACGAGCGACCGCCCTGCATCAGCATCTGCATGCCCTCGGCGACGACGATGGCGTTGTCGACCAGCATCCCCATCGCGATGATCAGCGCCCCCAGCGAGATACGCTCCATCTCGATCGAGAAGATGGCCATGAAGAACAGCGTTCCGACCACGGTCAGCAGCAGCGTTGCGCCAACGACCACGGCCGCGCGCCACCCCATGAACAGCGCCAGCACGGCGACGACGATTCCGACCGACATGGCCAGGTTCACAAGGAAGGCAGTCGATGCCTCGTCCACGACGACGTGCTGCTGATAGATCGGCTGCAGTTCGACACCCACGGGGATCGACGACGCCAGTTCGTCCAGCTTTGCATCGACGCGGTTGCCCACGTCGACGATGTTCTCGCTCGACAGGCCGGCGACGCCCAGAGTGAACGCCTCCTGCCCGTTGAAGCGGACGATGATGTCGGGATCCTCGACCCGGGCGCGGCGCACCTCGGCCACGTCGGCCAGGTTTAGCACCTCGCCCGAGATGCCGATTGCCAGCCCCGAGATGGCCGATACGCTGTCCGACCCGTCCGGTCCCTGAAGCTCTACCCGGTTGCGGCCTGCCGGCAACGAGCCCGCATCCACAACCGAGTTGGACGTGGCGATCGAGTTGACGAGGGCCGTCGGCGGAACGTTCTGGTTCGCGGTCAGCGCCAGGTTCGGTTCGACGAAGATCGCTTCCTCGGGCAGACCGGCGGTTTCGACGTCGGCGACCCCGTCCACGGTCAGCAATTCCCGGCGCAGCCAGTTGGCCAGCCTGTGCTTCTCGGCGTCCGAGAACCCATTGGCGGTCACGGCGTAGTAGATGCCGAACACGTCGCCGAAACTGTCGTTGACGAACGGCTCGCTGACGCCTTCGGGCAGGCCGCCTGCGGCATCACTGATGTTCGCACGCAGCTTGGTCCACAGGTCGGGCAGTTCGGTGCCGTCATAGGTCGATTTGATCTCGACCTCGATCAGCGACCGCCCCGGCTGGTTGACCGAGGTGATCGTGTCGACCTCGCCCATCTGCTGGATGGCGGATTCCAGCGGCTCCGACACCTCGCGGGCCACCTGCGCCGCCGAGGCGCCGGGATAGGTGGTCACGACGACCGCGTTCTTGATGGTGAAGGCCGGGTCTTCCAGCCGGCCCAACGTATTGAAGCCCCAGATGCCACCGAACAGGCTGCACAGGATCAGCAGCCACGTCAGCAGCGGTTTCTCGATAGAACCGCGTGCGATGTTCATTGTCCGGTCCTCAGTTCGGGAAGCCGCCGAAGCGGCGTACGGTCATGCCGTCCTGCAGGGTCGAGGCACCCGCAGCGACAACTTCCTCGCCCGGCTCCAGCCCGGACACGACCGCGACTTCGCCTGCGGTCGTCGGCTCGATCTCGACCGCACGCTTTTCGACGGTGCCTTGCTCGTCCTCGCCGGGATGGAACACCATCACGTGCGCGCCGCCTCCGGCCTGCGGAACCACGGCGGCCGGCGGCAGGACGATCCGGGCACCCGGTTCGCGCAGAACGGCGGTGACCGTCGCGGACGAGCCGGGCAGTATGGACAAGTCTTCGTCCGGCTCCATCCCAAGCGTCAGGGTATAGGTCTGACCGACCTGCGACGTCTCGGCGTTGAACTCGCGGATTTCCAGCGGGTAACTGCGGTCGTTGGCGGGAAAGGTGACCGAGAACGACACGTCCGGGTCGCGACCGGCGCGCTGGAACAGGATCTCGGGCACGTCGATGTCGATACGGACATCTGACATGTCGTGCAGCCGGACCACCGGCGTCCCCGCCGAGATGGTCGAATAGTTGGCGACATTGCGCGTGGCGACCAGCGCATCGAACGGTGCGGTCAGCGTGGCATGGTTCAGGTCACGCTCGGCAGAGCGCAGGCTGATGCGGGCCAGGTTCGCGGCGGTGCGCGCGTCGTCCACGGTGACCTCGCTGACCGCGGCACCGCTGAGCTTGGTCAGCCGGTCCAGGTCGCGCTGCGCCTGGTCAAGCTGCAGCTTGGCCTGATCCAAGGCCAGCTCGAACGGCTCGGTATCCAATTTCGCGATAAGCGCACCGGAGGCGACCGTTGTGCCCTCGACCACCGGCAACTCGACGATCTGGCCGCCGACCTGGAACGCCATGTCCACGGTTTCGCGCGCCACGACCTGACCGAAGAACACGCGGCTGATGCCGCTTTGCCCGGCCTGCGCTGTCATAAGCTTGACCGGAGGCGGAGCATCCTGCGCAGATGCCACACCAGCGCCGGCAAGCAACGCAATGGCAAGAATTTTCAGTTGTCGCATAGCCTCATCACCTCGGGGATGCCGTTTTCCAGAAGCCGACCGGAGGATTTCCTCAGCAACCCGGCGAGTTGTTCTATCTCGTTTTCGGAAAGTCCCGTCACCGTCCGCACAGCCGCGCCGATCTCGGCCACCATGCGCTTGCGAAGGGCATAGCCCTGGTCGGTCAACTGCAGCAGCCAGGCGCGCCGGTCGGCCGGGTCACGCTCGCGTTCGGCCAGCCCTTTGCTCTCCAGCACATCCGCGATCGCGGTCACGGTCGAGGGCAGCGCCCCCACCTCGCGGGCAAGGTCGCCCATGCGCTTGGGGTGCGGCAGCCGGACAATCATCTGCTTCTCCGCCTTGCCGATATCGACCCCCAGGTCCACCTGCGCGATATGTTCAGCCAGGCGGCCATTCAGCAGCGTGATCCAGACGAACACCTGCGCGTCGCCGGGCATCTCGAACAGTTCCTTGGTACTCGCATCAGACACGGGACTACCTTTCCTCTTCGGCTTGCTTCATTTAGTGAAACTTTCATTCTGTCAACGTTGTTCCCGAAACCTTTCCCCGCGGCGGAACTTTTCTTTCCGCCAAGGACCGGACTATAAGCGAACCGACAAAGGCCCCGGAGTGCACCGGGACGGAATGAATGGGGGACGGAATGACGATCGAGATGCTGTTTGGAAAAGGGCACTTACGTCTGGATCTGCCCGACGGCGCGGTCCCCCACGTCATCGAGAAACCGCCATTCCCGGCGCCCCTGCCCGCTGCGGAACTGATCGACCGGGCATTGTCCGATCCCATCGGTTCGGATGCATTGCGGACGCTGGCGCGCGGCCGGAAATCGGCCTGCATCCTGATCTGCGACATCACGCGGCCGGTTCCGAATCACCTGTTCCTGCGCCCGATGATCGAAACCATGATCGCCGAGGGCATCCCGGCCGAGAACATCACCGTCCTGGTCGCCACCGGCCTGCACCGCCCCAACGAGGGGGAGGAACTGGCCGAACTGGTGGGCGATCCCTGGGTGCTGGACACCGTCACCGTCGCCAACCATTTCGCGATGAACGACGCGGATCACGTGGACCTCGGGATGACCTCGGGCCGGAGCGTTCCCGTCAAGATCGACAAGCGCCTCGTCAAGGCCGACCTGCGCATCGCGACCGGTCTGGTCGAGCCACACTTCATGGCCGGTTATTCCGGCGGGCGTAAGGTCGTCGCCCCCGGCGTCGCCCATCACGAGACGATCCGTACCTTCCACTCCGCCCGCTTCATGGAAGACCCCAATGCCCGCGAGTGCAACCTGAACGCCAACCCACTGCACGAAGAGCAGTTGGAAATCGTGCGCAAGGTCGGCGAGCTTTATGCGCTGAACACGGTCATCGACGACAAGCGCAACCTGGTCTTCGCCAGCTTCGGCGAGATCATCGAAAGCCATCTGGCCGCCGTCGAGTTTGTTCGCGAGTTCACCGAGATCCCGGTGGGCCGGAAGTTCAGCACGGTGGTGACGTCCTCGGCCGGGTATCCCCTGGACCAGACCTACTACCAGACGGTGAAGGGCATGGTGACGCCGCTGGACATCCTGAAACCGGGCGGCACGCTGATCATCGCTTCGCATTGCGGCGAGGGCATCGGTTCCAGCCATTTCCGCGAGGCGCAGAAACGGCTGGTGGCGATGGGGCCGGATGCGTTCCGCGAAAGCCTGCTGAAAAAGTCACTGGCCGATGTCGACGAGTGGCAGACCGAGATGCAGTTGAAGCCGATGCGCGTCGGCAAGATCCAGCTGTACACCGAAGGGCTGAATGCCGACGACCTGGCGGTAACCGGGGTCGATGCCGTTTCGGACCTGGCCGCCGCGATTGCCGACAGCATTGCAACGCATGGCGATCCGGACGTGGCCGTGATCCCCGAGGGGCCCTATGTGGTCCCGCTGTCGTCCGCCACTGCGGCCTGACCCCAAGATTTTCGCGCGCACCGTTGAATGACGCGCGCGCACACCTTTCGTTGAAGGTGGAAGCACAGGTCGTCGCCGGACCCCGGCGGTGCCCCGCATAACCCCAGGAGGAGATTTCCCATGCCCGACGCAAGCACCTCGATGCCCGACCTGAACCTGGAGGACCCCAGCCTTCTGACCGATGCCAACATGATCGCGGGCGAGTGGGTTCGCGCAGAGGGCGACGGGATCGACGTAACCAACCCCGCCGACCGCTCGGTCATCGCGCGGGTTCCGAAGGTGTCGGTCGATCAACTAAAAAAGGGCATCGCCGCCGCCAAGGCCGCCATGCCCGCCTGGGCCGCCCGCCCCGCCAAGGAGCGCGCCGCGCTGCTGCGCAAGTGGTACGATCTGATCATCGAGAATGCCGACGACCTGGCCAAGATCCTAACGGCCGAGCAGGGCAAGTCCCTGGCCGTAGCCAAGGGCGAGATGGTCGCCAACGCCGCCTACCTGGAATGGTTCGCCGAGGAAGCCAAGCGCCTGTATGGCGACGTGATCCCGACACCGATGAGCGACCGGCGGATTCTGACCCTCAAACAGCCGATCGGTGTCTGCGCCGCGATCACGCCCTGGAACTTCCCCAATGGCATGATCACCCGCAAGGCCGGCCCAGCGCTGGCCGCCGGCTGCCCGATCATCGTGAAACCTGCCTCGCAGACGCCGCTCTCGGCGCTGTCGCTGGCGGTGCTGGCCGAACGCGCGGGCATTCCGGGCGACATCTTCCAGGTGGTGACCGGAAAGGCGTCGGACATCGGCACCGAGTTCTGTACCAACCCGGATATCTCCAAGATCACCTTCACCGGCTCGACCGAGGTGGGTCGCAAACTGCTGCGCGACAGTGCCGACCAGATCAAGAAACTGTCGCTGGAGCTGGGAGGTAACGCGCCGTTCATCGTTTTCGAGGATGCTGACCTTGATGCGGCGGTCGAAGGCGCGATGATCGCCAAGTTCCGCAACTCGGGCCAGACCTGTGTCTGCGCCAACCGCATCTACGTGCACGAGGATGTGGCCGAGGCGTTCACCAAGAAACTGGCCGAGCAGGCCGCGCAGCTGAAGCTGGGCCGGGGCGAGGAAGAGGGCACCCAGCAGGGCCCGCTGATCGACGACGCCGCGGTCGCGAAGATGGAAGAGCACCTGAAGGACGCGCTGGACAAGGGCGCGACGCTGCACACCGGC
>JBFHFG010000077.1:0-9039 GCA_041583815.1 Halovulum sp. | reverse complement strand
CTGCACCTCTTCGACGGTGTCAAATATGTAGAGGTCCAGCCATTCGTGCCGGACCGTCCGATTGTAGCGCTCGACATAGGCGTTCAGTTTCTCCGAGATATTAAACGAGAGTATTGCGGCCTTGAGAGGTTTTCACGGTGAAATCCTCCATGCTCGTCCGGTACGCGCCCCCCGTTCGCGGAGGGCGCGTCATGGGTCCTCAGCGCTCGATATAGATCACGCGGCGGCCGTCCGGCTCCAGCAGCACGTACTGGCCGTTCACGTTGACATATCGGTACTCGCTCTGCGGCACATCGTAGACCGTGACAGTCTCGGGCAGCGCCGCGCCGACCACGACCTCGCCATCCAGGTAGACCGGGTCGACCGGGTTCGACCGGACATAGGCGATGGTGTCATCGGGCAACGTGCCGACACGCTCGACCGGGGTGATCGACACGATATCCGGCGTCGCGATCTCGCCCACCGGATCGACGATCACCTGCTCGACGCCCGGCGTCTCGACGAAGGTCACGGTGCCCACGTCCAGCGCGTCGGCAGCGTCGATCAGCGGCGCGCGGTCCCCATCCAGCGGCGCCGTCAGGTAGGCGCCATAGGCCCACCCTTCCTGCCCGTCATGGATCACCTTGCACCAGTCGGCCGGGTCCAGGCAGCCATCCACTGCGACGGCCCTGTCCGCCCCGATCACGCCTACGACCGGATAGCCGACACCCGGCCCTGCGCGCAGGTTCAGGTCGGTGGTCGCACTGGCCTGCACATCCGCCAGTGCAGGCGCTGCCGCCAGCATCGCCGCGGCGGTCAGCGGAATGGTCACGTGTTTCAGCATGGGTCTTCTCCTTCTGCTTTCCGGACACCTCCCGCGTCCGGATGCCGGTCAGAACGCCCGCCCCGCCGGCCGCGTTCCCGTCACCCCGTTTCACCGTGCGAACTTCCGCCGATGCCCTGCGGCTCAATCGTCGCTTCACCTCCGGGCGGTCGGCGTTTAAACATCGCCCCAGACCCAAAGGAACATCGGATGCCCACGCAACAGCTCAACTCCTTCCGCAGCGGCCCCGACGAGCGCGGCCGGTTCGGCGATTTCGGCGGCCGGTTCGTCTCGGAAACACTGATGCCGCTGATCCTCGATCTCGAGGCCCGGTACGAGCACGCCAAGACCGACGCCAGCTTCTGGGCCGAGATGGACCACCTGTGGACCCATTACGTCGGCCGTCCCAGCCCGCTTTACCACGCCGAACGCCTGACCGAGCGTCTGGGCGGGGCGAAGATCTACCTGAAACGGGACGAGCTGAACCACACCGGCGCGCACAAGATCAACAACGTGCTGGGTCAGATCCTGCTGGCCCGCCGCATGGGCAAGACCCGGATCATCGCCGAGACCGGCGCTGGTCAGCACGGCGTCGCCACCGCGACCGTCTGCGCCAAGTTCGGCCTGAAATGCGTCGTCTTCATGGGCGCGACCGACGTCGAGCGGCAGAAGCCCAACGTCTTCCGCATGAAGCTGCTGGGGGCCGAGGTCGTCCCCGTCACCGCGGGACGCGCCACGCTGAAAGACGCGATGAACGAGGCGCTGCGCGACTGGGTGACGAACGTCGAAGACACGTTCTATTGCATCGGCACCGTGGCGGGCCCGCACCCTTACCCGGCAATGGTCCGCGACTTCCAGTCGATCATCGGCAAGGAGGTCCGCACCCAGATGGAGGAGGCCGAAGGCCGTCTGCCCGACAGCCTTGTCGCCTGCATCGGCGGCGGCTCGAACGCCATGGGCCTATTCCACCCGTTCCTCGATGACCCCTCGGTGCGTATCATCGGCGTCGAGGCCGGCGGCCACGGGGTTGACGACCGGATGGAGCACGCAGCGAGCCTGACCGGCGGCCGCCCCGGTGTGCTGCACGGCAACCGGACCTACCTTTTGCAGGACGACGACGGTCAGATCCTTGAGGGTCACTCGATCTCGGCGGGTCTCGATTACCCCGGCATCGGGCCCGAGCACTCCTGGCTGCACGACATGGGCCGCGTCGAATACGTCTCGGTCACCGACCGCGAGGCGCTGGACGCGTTCAAGCTGAGTTGCGAGACCGAGGGCATCATCCCCGCGCTGGAGCCTTCGCACGCGCTGGCGCACGTGATGAAACTGGCCCCGACGCTGCCCGCCGACCACCTTCTGGTGATGAACATGTGCGGGCGCGGCGACAAGGACATCTTCACCGTCGCCGAGGCGTTGGGCGTGGAAATGTAGGCGAATCCGGCGCCACCAGCCCGGCGGCGCCGCCGAATCCTCTTTACGCGGGGCAAGGAAAAGCGCATGGAGACCTCTTGGCATGCCGGCGCGGAACTTCCCCGGCATCACTACGAGGAATCAAGACATGTCACAGTTTGAAATCGGCGATATCGTCGTCCTGTCGGCAGGCTCCATGCGGATGGCCGTCGAAGGCGTGGACGAAGGCGTCGTGCACACCGTGTGGTGCCACGAAGGCACCATTGGCCGCGACACCTTCCCCGAGGCGCTGCTGCGCAAGTGGGAACACCGCGAATAGGACCGCGGACCGCGTCCCCAGGGCGGTGATCGCGGCCGCGGCCCCAAGCCCCAGGGCGACCGACCGCCGCGCGGCAAGCCCGGCTGGGACGGCAAACCGCGCGAGAAGAAGTACTTCCGCAAGGACTGACCCGGCGCACCCGGCTAAACCGCAGTTTACCATTCTGACCCGCCGGTTTGTTGCCGGCGGGTTTTTCATGCTGGCACCCTACACACAGAATCAGCCGCACCTGGTCCCGACCGCCCCGCCACACCGCCAAGCCCCACCGCACGGTGACGGGATTGACACGGGCCAGTAAGAACAGCGGCACATGAGGGAGACGAATGATGACGGAAGGCACAATTTCGTTGATATTGGCCGCTATGATCGCCTTGTCGGCGCTGCGCGCGGCAATCTCCGGCATGCCCGGTGCGCGCGACACGCAGACGGTGGCGGTCCGGCGCGGCGCCGGAAGGATGGGAAACAGACCATGACGACCGAGCAGAAACCAAAGGGCAGACTGTTCGCCCGGCGGCACCTGATCGCCGGTGCCGTCGCAGCCGTCGCGGCCGGGCCTGTCTCGGCGCAGGACAGCGTTCTGAACAGCATCACTGCGCAACTTCGTGAACAGGGCTACCAGATCGAGCGGGTGCAGCGCACCTGGCTTGGGCGCATCCGTGTGCTTGCCCAATCGAAGACACACACACGGGAGGTCGTCTTCGTGCCGACCACCGGGGAAGTGCTGCGCGATTACTGGGAACAGAAGGACGGGAAGACGGCCGGCAGCAAGCTGGCGACCGTCGGGAACAATGGCAAGAGCGCGACCGCTGGAAACAACGGCAAGAGCGCAACCGCCGGAAGCAATGGCAATGGCAATGGCAACAGCGGTGGTAACGGCGGCGGAAATGGCGGCGGGAACGGTGGCGGCAATGGCGGTGGAAACGGCGGCGGACGCAACAAGTAGCGACGGTAGTGCGTCACTGCTTTTCGACGCATGAGGCCATCGACTCTCGCACTCTGGGCGGTCGTGCTGATCCAGTTGATCTGCACCGCCTTCTTCATCTGGGATGTCGGCGCGGCCTACATCGGCATTCGCAGCGCGCCCATCAGTTGGCAGACCCGCGAAATGATCGAGATCGGCGCGGCCTTCGGGCTGCTGACCGGTTTCGTGGTCGGCCTGCGCGCGCTGATCGTCACCATGCGCCGCAATCGCGAGATCGAAGGCAGACTGCGCGCGGCCTCGACCGCCTTTGCCAAGCTTCTGGAGCAGCGCTTTACCGAATGGGGGCTGACCCCAGCCGAGCGGGACGTTGCCTGGTTCACCCTGAAAGGGTTTTCCAACGCCGAGATCGCAGGCCTGCGGCAGACCAGCGAAGGCACCGTCAAGGCCCAGAGCAATGCGATCTTCCGCAAGGCCGGTGTCAGCGGGCGGTCCCAACTGATGGCGCTGTTCCTCGACGATCTTCTGGTCGACGGGCCGATCGCCGAGGATCAGCCCGCCAGCACCGCCCCCGCGGCATCGCGCACGGCCTGACCGTCAACCAACCGGCAGCCCCGTGTCGCGCAGCGCCGCCGCAAGGCCGGCGGGGCCTTCGCCCGGATCGCGGAACCGGTAGGTCTGCCACCCCCGCGCAGCGGCAGCGCGGATGTTGTCCTCGCGGTCGTCGGTAAAGAAGATCTGCGCACCGGACAGGCCCGTGGCCTCCTCGACCATTTCGTAGATCCGCTCTTCGGGTTTGATGACGCCCATGTGCCCCGAGATGAACCGGCGGTCGAACTCACCCAGTTGCGGATATTGCGTCTCGGCGTAGGCGAAGCTTTCGATGCCGAAATTGGTCAGCGCGAAAACCGGGATCTCGCGCGCGCGAAGGTCTCGCAGGATCTGCCAGCTGCCGTCGATCGGCGGGCTTGCCATTTCGATCCAGCGGTCGTGCCAAAGGCGGATCAGCGATTCGTACTCGGGGTATTCCTGCGCGACCTCGTAGACCGTCTCGCGGAAGGGCGCGCCGCGGTCGATGCGGTCGTTCATGCCGTGTAGATCGACAGTCGCGAAAAGTCGCTCGCGCGCCGCGCGGTCCGGCAGGACCTCGTCATAGACCCGTTCGGGATTCCAGGTGATCAGGACGTTACCGATGTCGAAGATTACGGCTTCGGGGCTTGGCATGCAGGCTCCTCGGGCAGACTGGGTTGAAGGACGGCCCGGATCAGCAGAAGCGGACTCAAGGCAAGTGGGGTCAGGACCAGCAACGCCGTCGGCAAGCCCAGGGCGGACCCTGTGGCGCCGATCAGGGGCGGCCCGACCAGGAAAGCGGTAAACGCGGCGAACGCGACGGTGGCGATGCTGTCCTCGACCCGGCGGCCCGGCAGGGTTGCCGACAGCGACATCGCCAGCGGGTAGACATTGGCGATACCAAGGCCGACGACCGCAACCGCGGGCAGGGCCTGTGGCAGGCCGCGCGAAGTTGCGAAGGCGACGACCCCGGCCCCTGCCAGCATTGCCGAGCCTTTCAGCACGCGCGCCGGTCCGAAACGCTCGGTCAGGCCGTCGCCCGCCATCCGGCTTGCGGCCATGCTCAACGCGAAGGTGGCGAACACCGCGCCCGCGGGCAGTGCGCCCAGCCCGGCGGCTTCCTCAAGGTACAGCGCGGACCATTCCATCATCGCACCCTCGATCATCAGCGCGCCGATGGGCAGCAGGCACAGTGCCAGCAGCGGCCCAGTCGGCAGGCCGCGCCGCCGTGCCCGAGGGGACGTCTCCGTTGCGACACGCACCTCACCGGGCAGAGAGCCCGCAATGATGAAGGCAAGCGCAGCGAACAGCGGGGTCAGCACTAGCTGCTGCGTCAGGAATGGTATCCCCACCTGTCCGGACAATCCGCCGAGCATCGCGCCTACCATGCCGCCCAGGCTCCAGAACGCGTGGCAGCTGGACATGATGCGGCGGCGGACATCTCGTTCGACCTCGGTCGCCTTGGCGTTCATCGCCACCTCGATCGAGCCTACGGCAAGCCCCGTCACCAGCAGGGCGCCCCCCAGTTGCGGCGCGGAGTGCGCGGTCGCGGGCAGGATGAAGCACAGGATGAATCCAGCACCACCCCAGCGGCACACGGAACGCGCGCCGTGGCGCGCCAGTATCCGCGGCGCCGCGACGAAACCTATCATCGTCCCCACCGGCAGCATGAAGAAACAGAGCGCCAGCGACATCAGGTCCGCGCCCAGCGCCGCCTTCACATCCGGGATGCGCGGCAGCCACAATGCCAACCCGAGGCCGTTCAGCGCGAAGACGAGGCGCAGCGCTGCAAGAGAAGCGATCGACGGCACTGGGTTCACCTTGGGACTGTCCGGCCCAACCCCTAGCATCGGCAGCGGGGAACGCAAGAATACGGTTCGCCATCGGGGCCGATCCCGGTGTGGTGCCGTCTACTGCACCAAGAACTCCGCGTGCAGGGCACCGGCGGCCTTGATTGCCTTGAGAATGTCGATCATCTCGCGCGGGCTAACCCCCAGTGCATTCAGGCCCTCGATCACTTCGGGAAGGGAAACCGAGTCGTCGACCAGCGCGAAGTCCGGGTTTCCGTCATCCTCCGTCAGAGAGATATCAGTTCGCGGCAACACGATCGATTCGCCCCGCGGCGAGAACGGGTTCGGCTGCAGCGCCACTGGAGTTTCCCTCACGCGCAACGTCAGGTTCCCCTGAGTGACCGCCACCCGACTGATGCGCACATCGTTCCCCAGCACGATCGTCCCCGACCGCTGATCGACAACCACCCGCGCCCGCTGATCCGGACGAACCTCGATATTCTCGATCTCGGCGATCAGCCGCGCGATATCGGGGGCCTTGCCGATCCCAAGGTCCAACCGGACAGTGCCACTGTCGACCATTCGGGCGATCCGGCCGGGCATGACCGCGTTGATCGCAGTCTCGATCCGGGCGGCAGTGGTGAAATCCGGGTTGCGCAGTGCCAGCCGCATTTCGTTCAGATCCTCGAGCGCGAAGGTAATCTCTCGTTCGATCCGCGCGCCCGAAGGGATGGTGCCCGAGGTCGGAACACCTTCGGTGATCCGCGCCGCCTCTCCCTCGGCCTGCTGGCCGCCCGAGATCACAGAGCCCTGCGCCACCGCGTATATCTGCCCGTCGGCGGCATTCAGCGGGGTCATGATCAGGGTTCCGCCCATCAGCGAACTGGCGTCCCCGATGGTCGAAACGGTCACGTCGATCTTGGACCCTGCGCGCCCGAACGGTGGCATCACCCCGGTCACGAGAACCGCCGCCACGTTCCGGGCGCGAAAATCCTCGCCCGTCACGTTAATTCCCAGCCGCTCCAACAAGTTGACCATCGCTTCCTCGGTGAACGGCGCATTGCGCAGCCCGTCGCCTGTGCCATTCAACCCGACCACCAGGCCATAGCCCACAAGGTCGTTGCCACGGACCCCGTCGAATTCCACCAGGTCCTTGATCCGCGCCTCGCTTGCCCGGACTGCGGAGGGGGGCGCACCAAGGGTTGCGCACAGGAACAGCAGCAGGGCCAACCGCCCAAGTATGCGCGCAAGCGCGGCACTGGTTACGCGCGCGATCATCGCAGGAAACTCATCAGGCTGAGCCCCGACAGGCGCGCCGTTACGGTGTAAAGCGACTGCAACTGCCCATCCAGCGCCGCGAAACGCGAGGCTGCTTCGTACTGGTCGACACCGACCAGATCGTTGCGACTGCGACCGAGCGCGCTACGCTCGGCCTCGGCGGCATCACTTGCGTCAGAAATCATTTCCTGGGCAGAGCCGAGCGCGGCCCGCAGCCTAGTCACCTCCTCGCCCGAGGCCATCAGCACCTGGGCGCCCTCGCCGATCAACTCGGAGCGGTCCGCCGTATCACTTGCCGCAGGTGCCGCGGCGATCATCGCAAGGCCCTTCATCATGTCGCGCAGGGCCGAAGCATCTGCGCGAGGAAGATAGTCGAGGCGGGCGGCATCATCTATCTCGACACCTGCCGCATTGGTCTGCGACCCTTGGTAGATATCGGTTTCGAACCCGCCGCCGGGCGTGTCGAAATAGGCATTGACGGCTGCCCGAGCCGTGTCCGCATCCGGCGCGGCCGCGACCAGCGCCGTCACCGCGTCGATAATTTGCGTCGCCGAGGCTAGTGCTGGGCCGTCCTGCGCGGCGCCAGCCATCAGGCTCCGCCCACCGAAGCTGGTGTTCAGCGCGTTCACCACGGTTTCAAGGACACTGGCCGCTTCGGCCTGCAGACTGTTCGTCGAGACCGGGTCCCAACGTGATATCGCAGCCGACAGGTCCAGCGCCAGGTCTCCGGCGGCATCCTGTACCGTGCCCAGCGCGAACTGCGCGGCATCGGCACGCGACGCAGCGATGGCCAGCGCCTGTCCCCGAACCTCGAGCCTTTGCATGGCCGCATCAATTGCGAAGACCGGCGCCAGATCGCCCGCGGTGGCTTTTCGTACGTCGGCCACCTGGCCGGTCGTCATCTCCTGCCCGGCGGTTTCGAGTGCTGCGCGCAGAGTCCGGTTCTGGTCCTGCAGGCGCAGGGTAGACGCCAAGTCGGAAAGTGGCAGTGAAATCATGGTCAGATCTCCATCAGCGAGCGGATCATGTCGTCGACCTTGGACATGACCATGGCATTGGCGGCGTAGCTGCGCTCGATCAGCAGCAGACGCTGCATCTGCTGATCGGTGTCGACGCCGGATACCGAGGCTTCCTGATCGCGCAGCGCGGTGGCGAGCGCGGCATCATGCCCGCGCTCGGTTTCGGATTGAGCCTGCGTTGCAGCCGTGCCGCCGGTGAACCCGGCCACGGTCTGGGTAAAGGACCCGGCGATGGACAGGCCCAGAACCGGGTCGGGCACCTGGCTGGCTGTCAGCGCCTGGTCCAGCGCGGCCAGCACCTGCCCATCGCCCGCCGCACCGGGTGCCGTGGCATAGAGCCCGTCGCGCAGGCGCCAGGACGCGCCGCCCGCAGTGGGATCGACCTGGGCGTTGATTTCAAGGCGGCTGGCCAATCCTACGCGATCGCCCGGAACGACTGCCGCACCGGCGTCTGTGAACAACCCCGGATCCCCGGCCACGAGGGTCGCGTCCAGTGCGGGATCCTGGAAACGCAGGACCAGATCCTCGGCCAATGCATCCAATTGGTCGGCATGCGCCGGCAGCGTGGTATCGCGCAGGACGAACAGTGCCCCCAGGGAGCCGCCATCGGCCAGCCCCGTGGCGGTGCTTGTCCCGACGCTGATCGGGCGGCCGTTCAACGTCAATCCGGACAGGTCCCCGTCTGCCAGCGTCATCGTCTGGCCGATAACCGGCGTGGCAGTGAAGCCGAGCTCTCCGGCGACACCGTCGAGCAGGGTGGCGCCGCGCCCCGAATATAGCGCGACTGCGCCGTTGTCGCGCGGCACCTCCCGAATCGGAATTATCGTGTTCACTTCGTCGATCAGCGACTTGCGGGCATCGACCAGCGCGCTGGCATCGCCGCCCCCATGAGAAAGCATCTGTATCTGGCGGTTGAGCGCCTCGATCTCGCG
>JBFHFG010000076.1:0-9069 GCA_041583815.1 Halovulum sp. | reverse complement strand
TCGACCGGCGCGCGGTGCAGCAGGTGGCGCAGCAGATCGGCTATCCGATCCGCCACGCGCCCCCGGTCGAGGTGTTCGAGCGTATCTCGATCCTGACCTCTATCGGGGCGATGAACGACAGCCGCTCGTCGATCTATGCCGCGATGATCGACGGCATCCGCGACGCGGGCGCACGGATCGGCGGCCGCATCGAAAGCAGCATCACCCGATCCAGAACCCTTTACGAGCAGCGACTGGACGACAGTTTCGGCCCCCGGACCGGGGTCATCTTCCTGGGCGTCGTGCCCACCCCCGAGGTTGCCGCCGACATCGTTGAACGGGGCATTCCGGCCATCGTGGCGAACGGCGTCGACCAGGAATACATGATCGATTCCATCGCCCCCGCCAACTTCGGCGGCGCGCGGCTTATGGGGCGTTACCTGACCCGCATGGGGCACCGCAACTTCCTGTATATGCAGGGAATTGGGCGCACGACACTGTTGCGCCGCATGGACGGTTTCCGCCAGCACGTCGAGGCCGAGAAGGGCCGCATCGTCGCCGTCTTTCCCGACGGCGCCGACCTGAACGAAGAGACGTTCGAGAAGTTCGTCACCTGGCTGCGCGCCGAACGGGGCGACGCGACCGCGCTGTTCTGCTTCAACGACGGCGCCGCCGCCTGGGCGCTCGAGGCGGTGCGCGCCGCGGGCCTGTCCGTGCCCGACGACCTGTCCATCGTCGGGTTCGACGACATGCCCATCTCCGCGATGACCGCCCCTGCGCTGACAACGATGCACATCGACTGGCGGGGCCTGGGCGAACAGACGATCGAATTGCTGCACCAGCGGCTGCGCCAGCCGCAGCGCCCAGTGCAGTTCGTGCAGACCGGCGGCACGCTGGTCGAACGCGACAGCGTAAAGCGGATTGCCACGACCTGAGTGGGAAAACTTTTTCCGTTTTCTGCAATTTTTGCCTGTTGCAAATTAATTCCATAACTTGCTAGCCTGACGACAGCAACGCGAAGGGATTCGACGGCTTGGCAAAAATTGCAATTCTCATGCCCGACTCGACCTATTGTCGGCAGGTCACCGCAGCGCATCTTGCGCGGCTTGAACAGATCGTCGGCGCGGGCAATGTGCTGCGGTTTTCCGAACTGGCAGACCTGGTGGCAGACCCCGCCGCGGCCCAGGTCGCTGTGGTCATCACCGGTTGGGGCGCGCCCAAACTGGACGCCGCCGCCGCGAGCGCGCTGCCCGACCTGCGCCTTATCGCGCACAGCGCGGGAACGCTGCGCGCGATCGTCGATCCGTCGCTGTTCGACATGGGCATCCGTGCGACGAACAGCGCCAGCGCCAACGCGATCCCGGTGGCCGAATTCACGCTGTCGTGGATCCTGCGCTGGAACAAGCGCCTGCCCCAGTTCGAAACCACCTACAAGGCCGCTCCGGCCAGCTATTTCACCCGTGGCGAGGCCCGGTACGACACCATCGGCAACGTCGGCAAGACGGTTGGGGTGATCGGCGCCTCGAAGGTCGGGCGCAAGCTCATGCAATTCTTGCAAAGCTTCGATCTGGACGTGCTGCTCTACGACCCGCTGCTCGACCCGGCCCAGTTCGCGGAACTCGGCGCCCGGCGGGTGGATCTGAACGAGGCGATGCACGCGGACATCGTCTCGATAAACGCGCCGCTGCTGCCCAGCACGCGCCACATGATCGGTGCGGACCAGCTGGCGCACATGCAGGACGACGCGCTGCTGATCAACACTGCGCGCGGCGGCCTGCTGGACCATGACGCGCTGCTGGCGGAACTGGAATCGGGCCGCATCAGCGCCGTTCTCGACGTGACTGAGCCCGAGCCGCTGCCCGAGGACTCCGCCTTCCTGCGCCTCGACAACTGCTGGGTCACGCCGCATGTCGCCGGTTCGCTGGGGACCGAAATCCACCGCATGACCGACAGCATGATCGGAGAGGTCGAGCTCTTCCTGAGCGAAGGCCGCCTGAAGCACGAGGTCGGCCCCGACAACTGGGCGACCGCCGCATGACGAACCCGCCGATTCTTCCAGGCCTCTGCTCGGTCACCTTCCGCCAGCTTGCCCCCGAACAGGTGGCCGGACTGGTGCAGCAGGCCGGGCTGGCTGCGGTGGAATGGGGTATGGACGTGCACATGCCGCCGGGCGATCTGGCGAATGCCCGTCACCTGCGCGCACTGTGCGCCGACCACGGCCTGATCACGCCGACCGCCGGCAGCTACCTGCGCTGCGACAGCTCGGATGAGGACCCGGCGCCGGTGCTGGACACCGCCGCCGAGCTGGGCGCGCGCTGCATCCGCATCTGGGCTGGCCGCCAGGGCAGCGCCGAGGCGGACGATCGCACTGCGACGATCGCGATGATCCGCAGCCATTGCGACGCCGCCGAAGCGCGCGGCCTGGTTCTGGGGCTGGAATATCACCGCAATACGCTGACCGACACGCCCGAAAGCGCCGCGCGCCTGCTGGACGAGGTCGATCACCCCGCTCTCGTCACCTATTGGCAGCCCCGTGGCGACGGCACGCGCGGCGCGATGGCGGATGAGATTTCCCTGCTTTCCCCGCACCTTGCGCATTTGCACGTGTTTCATTGGCGCGACTACAAGGACCGGCTGCCGCTGGCCGAAGGCCGCGCGCTCTGGGCCGAGCGCCTTGCTGCCGCCGCCGCGACACCGCACGCCGATGCCGGTCCGCGCTGCGCCTTTCTCGAATTCGTCCGCGGCGACGATCCCGACGCGTTCCGGGAAGATGCCGCAACTCTGACCGGTCTGCTGAACGACATGACCGGGACCAAGATCAAGCGCTCAACGGGAGGATAGAATGACCAAACATATCGGACGGCTCTGCCTGAGTACGGCCGTGCTGGCGCTGGCCGCCGGCGCGCCGGCGCTGGCGAACGGGTACAACCAGGCGCCCATGCTGGCGGCGAAGGTCGACGCGGGCGAACTGCCCCCGGTCGAGGACCGGCTGCCCGCCGAACCGCTGCAACTGGAGGCGCCCGAGGTCGGCACCTATGGCGGCACCTGGCGCTCGACCCTCAAGGGCAACAACGACGAGGGCTGGATCCGCCGCTCGGCCAACTACGAACCGCTGGTCAGCTATACCTTCAACTGGGACGGCGTCGTGCCCAACATCGCCAAGTCCTGGGAGGTGAACGACAACGCGACCGAGTTCACCTTCCACCTGCGCGAGGGCCACAAATGGTCCGACGGCACGCCGTTCACCGCCGATGACGTGGTGTTCGCGATCAACGACGTGATCAACAGCGACAGCTTCCCGGGCGAGCGCCCCCCGGCGCTGCTCGGCGCCGTTGCCACCGCCCCCGATCCGCAGACCGTCGTGATCACCCTGCCCGCGCCGCACTCGCTGTTCCTCGAGGAACTGGCGTCGGTTGCCGGCCCGCAGGTCGTGCACATGCAAAAGGCGTTCTGCTCGCAGTACCATCCCGACTACAACCCCGACGCCGAGAAGAACGCGACCGACGCGGGCCTGTCCGGCTGGGGTGAGGCGATGATGCTGAACTGCGGCGTGCGCCGGAACCGCAACGCCGACCGCCCGACGCTGGCCGCGTGGATCCAGCAGGTCGACTATGACGGCATCAACACGCCCGTCACGTTCGTGCGGAACCCCTACTACTTCAAGGTCGACCAGGAAGGGAACCAGCTGCCCTATATCGACAACCTGTCGATGACCCAGGTCGAAGACGCCAACTCGATCGTGCTGATGGGCATCGCCGGTGAGCTCGACTTCACCAACCGTCACATCGACAACGTGGCCAACAAGCCGGTCTTCTTCGACAACCAGGAGAAGGGCGACTACCACATCTACGACACGATCGTCGCGGACATGAACACCGCGATCATCCAGCTGAACCTCAACTACGACGACGACGGGTTCCGCGAGCTGTTCCAGAACAAGGACTTCCGCATCGCACTGTCCCACGGCATCGACCGGCAGGAGATCATCGACGTGGTCTACGCCGGGCTGGGCGAGCCTTATCAGGCCGCGCCGCGCCCCGAGTCACCGTTCTACGACGAGGAACTCGCCAAGCAGTACACCGAATGGGATCCGGACTTGGCCAACCAGATGCTGGACGACATCGGCCTGACCGAGCGCAATGGCGATGGCATCCGCCTGCTGCCCGACGGCCGTCCGATCTCGATCCGGATCGACACGACGACCGACCTGGGCACCTACCTGGACATCCTGGAACTGGTCGCCCTGCACTGGGAGGAGATCGGCATCGACCTGGACGTGCGCAAGGCCGAGCGGTCCTATGTCTACGAGCAGAAGGACAACAACCAGCACATGGCCCACGTCTGGAAGGGCGACGGCGGCCTTGGCGACGCCATGCTCGACAGCCGCTACTACCTGCCGATGCACGACGAAAGCGCCTTCGCGCTGCGCTGGGCGATGAACTGGAAGGACCCGAACAACGCCACGCGTCAGGATCCGCCCGAAGAGGTGGCCCGTCAGCTGGACCTCTACAAGCAGATGTTCGAGGCCGCCGATACCGAGACGCGTGACGACCTGTTCCGCCAGGTGCTCGATATCACCAAGGACCAGTTCTATACGATCGGCGTCTCGCTACCGCCGAAGTCCTACGGCATCGCGTCGAACTCGATGGGCAACATCCCCGAGAACCAGCCGCATGCCTGGATCTACCCCAACCCTGGCCCGATGAACACGTCGCTGCTGTTCAAGCGCCAGTAAGACCGAAAATCCGAGGGCGGCCCGCGATGTACGGGCCGCCCCGCCCAACGGGCTTCAGGGGGGACCCATGCTCCAGTTCATCGCGAACCGCATCCTGACGATGATATGCATGACGCTCGTGCTGTCTTTCGTCTGCTTCTTCATCATCCAGCTTCCGCCGGGCGACGTGATCTCGGCCTACGCCGCTGAACTTGCCGCCGCCGGTGACAGTTCTGGCGGCCAGATGGAGGAAATGCTGCGCGAGCGCTATGGCCTGAACCAGCCCTTCATCGTGCAATACCTGAAATGGTTGCGGAACCTGCTGGTCGGCGACCTGGGCTACAGCTTCAATCTGTCCAAGCCCGTCTCCGAGATCATCGAAAGCCGCATCGGCATCTCGCTTCTGGTCGAGATGCTGGCGATCACCGTCCTCTGGGCTATCGCCGTGCCCATCGGCATCTATTCCGCCGTGCGCCGCTATTCTGTCGGTGACATGTTCGCCACCGTGTTCGGCTTCATCGGTCTGGCGGTCCCGAACTTCCTGCTGGCGCTGCTGATCATGTACCTCGTCTACGTGTTCACCGGAACCGCGGTCGAAGGCCTGTTCTCCGCCGAGTACGCCAACGCGCGCTGGTCGCTGGGCCGCATTCTCGATTTCCTGTCCCACGTCTGGATCCCGGTCGTCGTCATTGCCACCGGGGGTGCGGCGCCGATCATCCGCGTGCTGCGCGCCAACCTGCTGGACGAACTCAACAAACCCTATGTCGTCACCGCCCGCGCAAAGGGCATGAAGGAAAGCCGCCTGATCATGCGCTATCCGGTCCGGGTCGCGATGATCCCGCTGGTCGCCACCGTGGGCTGGGTACTGCCGACGATCATCTCCAGCTCGATCGTCACCGCCATCGTGCTGAACCTGCCGACGCTGTCGCCGATCCTGCTGCGCTCTCTGCTGTCCCAGGACATGCACCTGGCCGGCGCGCTGATCCTCTTCATGGGCATCCTGACGCTGGTCGGCACGCTGGTCTCGGACCTGCTGCTGGCCTGGATCGACCCCCGTATCCGCACCGGAATGGCGACATGAGCCGGGACCAGAACATGACCCAGACAGACACAGCCGATTTCGAGTTCGAGCCCCCCACCCCCGTCGCCGTGTCCGGCACCGAGACACAGGCCCAGCTGATCTGGCGCGCCTTCCGCGCACACAAGCTGGCTATGGTCTCGATGGTGGTGCTTGGCCTGTTCTATTTCGTCGCGCTCTTTGCCGAGTTCCTGGCCCCGAACGACCCGCACGAGGTCAACGCGCGTTATACCTATGCCCCGCCGCAGGAATTCCGCCTGATCGACCGGGACGAGGATGGCGGCTGGGCCTTCCGCCCGCACGTGCTGGGCTACAAGGTCGAGGTCGACCAGGTCGCGCTGCGCCGCAGCTTCGTTCCCGACCCCGAAAAGAAATACTACATCCACCTGTTCCCCAAGACCCACGAAACCAAGCTGTGGGGCCTGTTTACCATCGACCGCCACCTGATCGGCGTCGACGGGCGGCGCGAGGTGCTGTTCCTTATGGGCTCGGACCGGCTGGGCCGGGACCTGCTGTCGCGGCTGATCTACGGCGCGCGCATCACGCTTTCGATCGGCCTGGCCGGTATCTTCATCAGCCTGCTACTAGGCGTCATCATCGGCGGCGTCTCGGGCTATTACGGTGGTATCGTCGACAACGTGATCCAGCGCGTGATCGAGTTCATCCGCTCGATCCCGCCGATACCGCTGTGGATGGGCTTTGCGGCAGCTCTGCCGCGCGACTGGTCGGCGCTGCAGAACTATTTCGCGATCACCCTGATCCTGTCGCTGATCGGCTGGACCGAACTGGCCCGCGTGGTCCGAAGCCGCTTCCTGTCGCTGAAATCCGAAGACTACGTCTCAGCCGCGCGGCTCGACGGGGCGGGGGACTTCCGGATCATCTGGCGGCACATGCTGCCCGCCTTTACCAGCCACATCATCGCCACCGCAACGCTTGCGATCCCCGGCATGATCCTGGCGGAAACCGCGCTCAGCTTCCTGGGCCTCGGCCTGCAAAGCCCAGTGATCTCCTGGGGGGTGCTGCTGCAGGAGGCGCAGAACCTGCGCGTCCTGGCCGACGCGCCGTGGCTGCTGTTCCCGGGCGCCTTCATCGTGGTGACGATCCTGGCAATGAACTTCCTTGGCGACGGCCTGCGCGACGCGGCCGACCCCTATGGTGACACGCAGTGAGGCCCGACATGGAACAACCCGTCCTGCAAGTCAGCAACCTTTCGGTCGGCTTCTCGATCCGCAGCCACACGACAGACGTGGTCCACGGCGTCAGCTTCGACCTGCACCGGGGCGAAACGCTCTGCGTCGTGGGCGAAAGCGGCTCGGGCAAATCCGTCACCGCGCGGGCCCTGATGCGCATCTGCCGGCCCGGCAGGATCACCGGCGGGCGGATCCTGCTCAACGATGCGTCCGGCACGGTCGACATCACCGCGCTCGACGACAATGACGACCGGATGCGGGCGATCCGCGGCGACCGGATCGGCATGGTGTTCCAGGAGCCGATGAGCTCGCTTTCGCCGGTCCACACCATCGGCGACCAGATCACCGAGACGATCCTTCTGCACCGCGACATGACCGACGCCGAGGCCCGCGCCGAGGCGATCGAGAGCCTGCGCCGCGTGCAGATCCCCGACCCCGAAACCGCCATCGACAAGTACAGTTTCGAGTTCTCGGGCGGGATGCGGCAGCGCGCGATGATCGCGATGGCGCTAGCCTGCCAGCCGGAAATCCTGATCGCGGACGAACCCACGACCGCGCTCGACGTGACCACGCAGGCCGAAATCCTTCGGCTACTCAAGCGCCTTCAGGCCGAACTGGGCATGGCGGTCATCTTCATCACCCACGACATGGGCGTGGTCGCGGAAATCGCGGACCGCGTCGCAGTGATGTACCACGGCAAACTGGTCGAGCTTGGTCCCACGCGGCAGGTATTCCACGACCCGCAGGCGGCCTATACCAAGCACCTGATCGGGGCGTCCTCGCGGTTCTCGATCGTGGGCGATCAGGACCGGGGCGGCACCCTGCCCCCGGCATCGCCGAAACCCCTGCTCGAGGTCCGCGACCTTGACCTGACCTTCCGCAAGACGACCGGATTCATCCGCCGCCGCACCAAGGAATTCCACGCGCTGAAAAAGGTCTCGTTCACCCTGCACGAGGGCGAGAACCTGGGCATCGTCGGGGAATCCGGCTCGGGCAAGACCACGCTCGTCCGCGCCCTCGTCGGCCTGCTGAACGCCGATGGCGGCAGCGCGATGTACCGCTCCAAGGACGGCCGCAGCTTCGACCTGCTGGAACCCGGCGCGCTGCGCGGTGCGGGCCTGAACCGCGAGATCCGCATGGTCTTCCAGGACCCGTTCAGCTCGCTCAACCCGCGCATGACGGTCGAACAGATCATCGCGGAGCCGCTGATCCTCGAAGGCCGCCTGTCGCGCAAGGAAATCCGCGACAAGGCCGCCTACCTGCTGAACCGGGTGGGCCTGCCGCAGGCGATGCTGACCCGCTATCCACACGCGTTCTCGGGCGGGCAGCGGCAGCGCATCTCGATCGCTCGCTCGCTGGCAGTGGATCCACGCCTGATCATCGCGGACGAGGCGACCTCGGCGCTGGACGGCTCGATCCGCTCGCAGATCCTGGACCTGCTGTTCGACCTGCAGACAGAGCTTGGCCTCAGCTACGTCTTCGTCGGGCACGACCTGGGCGTGGTGCGCTACTTCTGCGACCGCATCGCCGTGATGCACAAGGGCGAGCTGGTCGAGATCGACCAGGCTGCCCGCATCTGCCAGCAGCCCACCAAGGACTACACCCGCAACCTGATCGCCGCCGTCCCCGGCACCGACCCGGACCACCGCCGCTTGATAGCGGCAGAATAGAAGGCGCCGCCTGATCGCGGCAGAACAAGACTAGGGAGACCCCATGAACCCGCTCGCGGACAACCCGCTTCGCACGCGCGACGATTTCGCCCGCTCGGCCGTCCAGCTCTGGCAGCCGCTCAAGCCGTATTTCAGCCCCGGCAAGGCCCGCGTCGACCTTGGCCTGCCCTCGGCCCATTTCACCCGTATCTCGGCAGAACTCGAAGGCTTCTCCCGCCCGCTGTTCGGGCTGGCCCCGCTGGTCGCGGGCGGCCTGCCCTTCGACGACTGGGATATGTTCCGCGAGGGCTATATCAACGTCACCGACCCCGAGCACCCCGAGTACTGGGGAACGTTCGAAGGCAAGGATCAGCGCCTTGTCGAAAGCGCCGCCATCGGGTTCGGCCTGATCTTCGCCAAGGAAAAGCTGTGGGATCCGCTGACCGACGCGCAGAAGGA
>JBFHFG010000075.1:0-9087 GCA_041583815.1 Halovulum sp. | reverse complement strand
GGGTTGCCGGGGCGGATGTCGCGCACCCTGGCCAGCAGCTTGTCGGTGAACTCATCGGCGACCTTGTCATGGACCAGCACCGTTTCGGCGCAGATGCAGACCTGGCCGCAGTTGGCAAAGCGCGCGGTTGCGGCCGCGTCGGCGGCGGCGTCGATGTCGGCATCGGGCAACACGATGAACGGGGCCTTGCCGCCCAGTTCCAGCGACAGCGCGGTCAGGTTCTGCGCCGCCGAGGCCGCGACGCCCTGGCCAGCGCGGATCGACCCGGTCAGCGACACCAGCTTCGTCACGGGGCTTTCGACCAGCCGGGTGCCTGTCGTAATGCCCGCGCCTGTGATCAGGTTGATCACACCCTTCGGCACCCCGGCCTGCTGCACCACGCGACAGAACTCGGATGCGGTGACCGGCGTCGCCTCGTGCGGCTTGATGATGACAGTATTGCCGGTCACAAGCGCCGGGCCGACCTTTCGTCCGATCAGCGCAAGCGGGTAGTTATAGGCGCACAGGGCGAGGGTGACGCCGTAGGGCACCTTGTAGATGAACAACTGCTCGTTCGGGGCATCCGACGGCAGGATGTCCCCCGTCAGCCGCCGCGCGGCTTCGGCGGCATAGCTCATGTAGCGGATGGTGTCGTCGACCTCTCCCTCTGCCTCGGCCAGGGTCTTGCCCTGCTCGCGGACCAGCAGGGTGGCAAAATGGGCCTTCTCGGCGCGCAGCCCCTCGCAGATCCGGTAGAGATGCCCGGCACGCTCGACCGGGGGAAGCAGCGCCCAGGTCCGTTGCGCCCTGTCCGAGCTTTCCAATGCCCGGTCCACGTCATCCGCGTCGCAATCGGGAACCTCGGCCCAGGCCTCGCCGGTGGAAGGGTCCGTGACCGCGACCCGATCCCCCGTGCTGCCGTCGATCCATTCGTTGTCGATGAACGCGCGGTAGTAGTCCATGGGGCTGTCCTTTCTCGGGGCTGAGCGGGCCATCGCTGCCCGGCATGGGGCAGGGGATGCCCATTATGCGATGACGAAATCTGAAAGATCCGCTTACTTCGGTATGACAATAAATGCCGGTTTTGGAAGTTTCCTCGGATATGTCGTAATCAAAGTCAATATGGTCGTACCAAAATTGACGATGCAAGGCAGGATGATTTTCGTGTGATGCGGCCTCTGCCCGGCAGAGTACGGACTATTAAACCAGGCCCGCATCGCAGTGGTGGCGGTGGGGTTCCGCCCCTGTGCCGCATAACCGGGCGGCGTGCTCAAAAAGCCAGGCGTACTATGCGGCGGGGAAGGGGCCGGAATTGAGAAAGGGCGCGCCGACCGAAATCGACGCGCCCTTCTTGTTCCGCGCATTCAGCGGACCGGGTGGTCCGGCCCGGTCATCATGCCAGGTCGAACCGGTCCAGGTTCATCACCTTGGTCCAGGCCTGCACGAAGTCCTGAACGAACGTCTCTTTCGCGTCGTCGCAGGCATAGACCTCGGCCAGGGCGCGCAGTTGCGAGTTCGAGCCGAATACCAGGTCGACGCGGGTGCCGGTCCACTTCACCTCGCCGGTGCTGCGGTCCTTGCCCTCGTAGACGCCTTCCTCGCCTTCCTTGGCCTTCCACGCCGTGCCCATGTCCAGCAGGTTGACGAAGAAGTCGTTGGTCAGGGTGCCGGGGCGGTCGGTGAACACGCCGTGACGCGCGCCGCCCACGTTGTTGCCCAGCGCGCGCAGGCCGCCGACCAGGACCGTCATCTCGGGCGCGGTCAGGGTCAGAAGCTGGGCGCGATCGACCAGCAGCGCCTCGGTCGGAACGGTGTAGTCCGCCTTGACGTAGTTGCGGAAACCGTCGGCCTCGGGCTCCAGCACGGCGTAGGACTCGACGTCCGTCTGCTCCTGGCTGGCGTCCATGCGGCCGGGGGTGAAGGGCACTTCGACCGCGTGACCGGCATCCTTCGCCGCTTTCTCGACCGCGGCAGAGCCGCCCAGCACGATCAGGTCGGCCAGCGAGACTTTCTTGCCACCCGATTGCGCGGCGTTGAAACCGGCTTGAATGCCCTCGAGCACCGACAGCACGCGGGACAGCTGGTCTGGCTGGTTGACCTCCCAGTTGCGGGCAGGCTCCAGCCGGATGCGGGCGCCGTTGGCCCCGCCGCGCTTGTCCGAGCCACGGAAGGTCGCGGCCGAGGCCCAGGCGGTCTGCACCAGTTCCGACACCGTCAGCCCCGAGCCGAGGATCTTCGCCTTCAGGTCGGCGATATCGGCGGCGTCGATCACCGGGTGATCGCAGGCCGGGATCGGGTCCTGCCACAGCAGGTCCTCTTCCGGGACCTCTTCGCCCAGCAGGCGGACGCGCGGGCCCATGTCGCGGTGGGTCAGCTTGTACCAGGCACGGGCGAAGGCGTCGGCGAACTCGTCCGGGTTCTGGTGGAACCGGCGCGAGATCTTTTCATAGATCGGGTCCATGCGCATCGCCATGTCGGCGGTGGTCATCATCAGCGGGACCTTGCCCTCGCCGTCGACCTGGGGCGCCATGTCCTCTTCTCTCAGGCCTTTGGCGGCCCACTGCTTTGCGCCTGCGGGGCTGGTGGTCAGCTCCCACTTATAGCCGAACAGCACATCGAAATAGCTGTTGTCCCACTGGGTCGGCGTCGGAGTCCACGGGCCTTCCAGGCCGCTGGTGATGGTGTGACGGCCATTGCCGGTGACATGGGTGCTGGTCCAGCCCAGGCCCTGTTCGGCGATGTCCGCGCCTTCCGGCTCGGCCCCGACCAGCGAGGCATCGCCCGCACCGTGGGTCTTGCCGAACGTGTGGCCGCCTGCGGTCAGCGCGACGGTTTCCTCGTCGTTCATGCCCATGCGCGCAAAGGTCTCGCGGATGTCACGGCCCGACGCGACCGGGTCGGGGTTGCCGTCCGGGCCTTCCGGGTTGACGTAGATCAGGCCCATCTGCACGGCGGCCAGCGGGTTTTCCAGCACACGGTCACCGGAATAGCGGCTGCCCGGCTTGTCGCTGGTGGCGAGCCACTCTTCCTCGGTGCCCCAATAGATGTCTTCTTCGGGTTCCCAGATATCCTCGCGGCCGCCGCCGAAACCGAAGGTCTTGCCGCCCATGATCTCGATGGCGACGTTGCCCGCCAGGATCATCAGGTCGGCCCAGGACAGGGACTTGCCGTATTTCTTCTTGACCGGCCACAGCAGGCGGCGCGCTTTGTCCAGGTTGGCGTTGTCAGGCCAGCTGTTCAGCGGCGCAAAGCGCTGCGAGCCAGAGGATGAGCCGCCGCGGCCGTCGCCGGTGCGGTAGGTCCCGGCGCTGTGCCAGGCCATCCGGATGATGAAGGGGCCATAGTTGCCGTAGTCCGCCGGCCACCAGGCCTGGCTTTCGGTCAGGGCGCGGGCCAGGTCCTGCTTGACCGCTTTCAGATCCAGTTTCTTGAATTCGGCGGCGTAGTCGAACCCGTCGTCCATGGGATCGGTCAGCGACGAATTCTGGGCCAGGATCTTCAGGTTCAGTTGGTTCGGCCACCAGTCGCGGTTGGACCGGGCGCCGAAGCTCGTGTGCATGACCGGGCATTTCCCGGCCGGCGCGTCATTCCCATCCATGATGTTCTCCCTCTGGGCTGTAACGGGTCATTTGACATGTGGATCAGCGGTCCTTCGGGTCTGCGCCGGATCGGTGCGTGCCGCGGAACGTCGAATCCTCGCAGGAACTCTAGCAAGGTCGCTTCATCAATCTAAGTTCTATTTTCTGATTGTCGTGATAAGATCAGCTTATGAATAATCTGACGTTGAAACAGTTGCGCTATTTCGAGGCGTTGGCGCGTCACGGTCATTTCGGCCGTGCGGCCGACGTGTGCGCGATCTCGCAGCCGGCGCTGTCGATGCAGATCCGCGAGTTGGAAGAGACGCTGGGCTCCGCCCTGTTCGAGCGGACCACGCGGCAGGTGCGGCTGACCGGGTTCGGTGAAGAGATCGCGCTGCGCGTCCGCGAGATCCTGCGCGCGGTGGACGAGCTGTCGGACCTGGCCGACGCCTCGCGCGAGGGGCTGGTCGGGCGGTTGCGGTTGGGGGTGATACCCACGGTCGCGCCCTATCTTCTGCCGGCGATCATCGGCAACTTGACGCGCCGCCATGCGGGCCTGGACATACGGGTGCGCGAGACGGTCACGCCGCGACTGATCCAGGAGCTGGCGGATGGCAGCCTGGACACCGCCATCGTCGCGTTGCCGATCTCCGAGCCGTCGTTCACAGAGGTGTCGCTGTTCAGCGAGGAGTTCGTGCTGATCCGCCCTTCGGCCGATGCGGCCAAGCCTGTGCCCGCGGTCGAAGATCTGCGCGAGATGCGGCTTCTGCTGCTGGAGGAGGGCCATTGCTTCCGCGATCAGGCGCTGGAGTTCTGCGACATGTCGCGCGCCCGCCCGCGCGAGGTCTTGGATGCCAGTGCGCTGTCGACGCTGGTGCAGATGGTCGGGGCAGGTATCGGGGTGACGCTGCTGCCGGAAATGGCGGTGCCGGTCGAGACCCGCTCGGCGGACGTGACGGTGGCGCAGTTCGACGCGCCGCGCCCGACCCGGACTATCGGCATGATCTGGCGCCGGTCCAGCCCGCTGGCCGAACAGTTGCGTCAGATCGCCGAGGTCGTCCGGCAGGCGGGCACAGCCGCCAGGGCACCGGGCCGGGCAGGGGCCACCTAGGCGCCGCCGTCGGGGCGGAAGCGCAGCAACCGCAGCGCGTTCAACGTGACAAGCACCGTGGCCCCCGTATCGGCGAGAATCGCGATCCACAGACCCGTCACGCCAAGGATCGTGGTCACCAGGAACACGCCCTTCAGACCCAGTGCCAGCGCTACGTTCTGCCGGATGTTGTGCATTGCCGCGCGGGCGAGGCGCAGTTGCGCTACCACGTCAGACACCCGATCCCGCAGCAGTGCGCCGTCGGCGGTTTCCAGCGCCACATCGGTCCCCGATCCCATCGCGATCCCGACATGCGCGGCCGCCAGGGCCGGGGCGTCGTTGATCCCGTCGCCGATCATCATCACCTGCCCGCTGTCGGTCAGCGCCCGGATCGCGGCGACCTTGTCTTCCGGCATCAACCCGGCCTTGTGCTCCAGCCCGATCTGGGCGGCGATGGCGGCGGCGGTGCGCTCGTTGTCGCCGGTCAGCATCACGCTGCGGATGCCCATCGCCGCAAGGTCGCGAACCGTGTCCGCGGCATCGGTGCGGGGCTCGTCCCGCAGCGCGATCAGGCCCAGCACGCGGTCCGGCGCAAAGACCGTCACAACCGTCTTGCCCTCTTGCTCCATCGACGTGATGCGGTCGCGCAGTGCAGCGGTCATGATTCCGGCTTCGTCGCCCAGGGCAGGGGCGCCCACGGTCCATCGCTGACCTCCGATCGTCGCTGCGGCCCCCTTGCCGGGGATCGCCTGGGCGTCGCTGGCGGCGGGAACCGGCAGGCCGTCATCTGCGGCGCGTGCCTGGATCGCCCGGCCCAGCGGGTGGCTGGCCCCGGATTCGACTGCGGCGGCCGTGGCGATGACCGATTGCGCATCGCCGCCCAGTTGCACCACGTCCACGACACGCGGCCGCCCCTCGGTCAGGGTGCCGGTCTTGTCAAAGGCGACATGGGTGGTGCGCGCCGCTGCCTCGATCACCGCGCCGCCCTTCATCAGCAGCCCGCGCCGCGCCCCGGCGGATAGCGCCGAGGCAATCGCGGCGGGAACCGAGATCACCAGCGCGCAGGGACAGCCGATCAGCAGCAGGGCAAGGCCGCGATAGATCCACGTCTCCCACGGGGCGCCGGTGGCCAGCGGCGGCACCAGCGCCACCAGAAGCGCGACACCGACCACGGCGGGCATGTAGATGCGGCTGAAACGGTCGATGAAACGCTGGGTCGGGGCGCGGGCGCTTTCGGCCTCTTCCACCAGGCGCACGATGCGGGCGATGGTATTGTCGGCTGCGGCACGGGTGACGCGGATGCGCAGTTCGGCCTCGCCGTTGATGGCGCCGGCGAAAACCTCGTCCCCGGGTTGTTTCAGGCGCGGCACGCTTTCCCCCGTAACCGGGCTTTCATCGACGCCCGAGGTCCCGGCAAGTACCACGCCATCGGCGGGCACGCGGTCACCGGGTCGGACCTGCACCACCTGATCGAGGATCAGCGCGGAAGCAGGCACCTCTTGGATCTGCGGGCCGACGACCAGCCGGGCGGTTTTCGGCACCAGGTCGGCGAGCGCGCGGATGCCGTCGCGAGCCTTTCCGGCGGCGACACCTTCCAGCATCTCGCCGACGGCGAAAAGGAACACGACCAGCGCGGCCTCTTCGGCGGCACCGATGAACAGTGCGCCAAGGGCGGCGATGGTCATCAGCATCTCGATGGTGAACGGCATCCGGGCGCGCGCCATCAGCGCCGCCTTGCGCGCGACCGGGGCAACGCCCAGCAGCGTGGCCGTGACGAAGGCCGCCTGTGCGACCATACCCCCGAACGTCAGGCTGACCGCCCAGGCCAGTGCCAGCAGCGCCCCGGTCAGGATCAGCAACTGCCCCTTTCCGGTTCTGTACCAGGCCGGGTCCGCGGGGCGGCCATCGGGTACGGCTTCCTGCGTGTCATCGGGAAAGCCGGCGGTATCCTCGGGCAATACGAAGGATCCCGGTGCGCGTTCGGGCGCGGCCCCGCGCGGCGCGATGCCGTAGCCCAAGGCACGGACGACGGTCTCGACCCGCTCGGGCGAGGTGCGCCCGTTGTCCAGCGTCAGCCGTAGGCGTTCCGCCATCAGGGCCACGTCCACCTGCGACACGCCTGGCAGGACCTCGACCGCGCCGCGTACCTTTGCCGCGCAGGACCCGCAGTCCATGCCCGTGACCCGCCATTCCTGCACCGAGGCCGTTTCGTCTGCCATTCTGGGACCTGCCCTGCCGTCGTTTCGCTTCACTTCCCACAAGATAGGAGCTACAGCGACTGTAGCTTCAAGGGGCAATCCGGCAGAAAATGCGCAGGATCGCCCGGGATGCGAAAAGGGGGATCCGACCATGTACAGCATCGGCGCACTGGCCCGGCAAACCGGTACCAAGGTCCAGACCGTCCGTTATTACGAACAGGTCGGCCTGTTGCCCCAACCGGACCGGACCGCGGGCGGGCAGCGACGTTACCAGCCCGCCGATCTGGACCGGCTGGCCTTCATCCGCCATGCGCGGCAACTGGGCTTTTCGCTGAGCGCGATCCGCGAGTTGCTGGATCTGTCGGACCATCCCGCGCGCGATTGTTCGGGGGCGGACACCATCGCCCGCCGTCAACTGCGCGAGGTAGAGCGCCGGATCGCGCGGCTCGAGGCGTTGCGGGCCGAGCTTCGCCGCATGATCCGGGACTGCCAGGGCGGCGCGGCGGCGGACTGCCGGGTGCTGGAAGTGCTGCGGGATCATTCGGAATGCCTGACGGACCACGGCGATCCTGCGGATTGAGCGGCCTTGAATGCGGCCGACGACCGCATAGCTGGAACTCAAACAAGGATATTCCCATGCAGCGATTCTCGCTTCTCGACCTGTCGCCGGTGCCGGAAGGGCATTCCACTGCCGAAGCCCTGCACAACACCGTCGACCTGGCCCGCAGTGCCGAAAAGTTGGGCTATCACCGGTTCTGGCTGGCCGAGCATCACAACATGCCCGGCATCGCCAGTGCCGCGACCGCCGTGGTGATCGGCCGCGTCGCCGCCGCGACCAGCACGATGCGGGTCGGGGCCGGTGGTATCATGTTGCCGAACCATCCGCCGCTGATGGTGGCCGAGCAGTTCGGGACCCTGGAAAGCCTGTTTCCGGGCCGTATCGACCTGGGCCTCGGGCGCGCGCCGGGAACCGACATGGCGACGATCGGGGCGCTGCGCCGCCCGCCCGAAAGCGGAGATACGTTCCCGTCCGACGTGGTCGAGTTGCTGTCCTACCTGGGAGAGGCAACGGATGGGGCGCGGGTGCGTGCCTATCCGGGGCAGGGCACGCATGTGCCGGTCTGGATCCTCGGGTCCAGCCTGTTCGGGGCGCAGCTGGCCGCGCAACTTGGATTGCCCTACGCGTTCGCGTCCCATTTTGCACCGCAACAGCTGGAGCCTGCGCTGCGCGTCTATCGCGACAATTTCCGCCCGTCCGAGTACCTTGAACGGCCGCACGCGATGATGGCGATGGGGATCTGTGCTGCCGAGACGGACGCCGAGGCGCAGTACCATCATTCCAGCCAGGTTCTGGCCTTCGCGCGGTTGCGCAGCGGGCGGCCCGGCAAGTTGCCGCACCCGGTCGAGGATGTCTCGGACGAAGTGCCCGCGCCGGTTCTTGCCGATGTGCGTGCGGCGCTGTCCTGTTCCGCCGTGGGCAGCCCCGAGACGGTCCGCAACAGGGTGCACGATCTGGTCGCGCAGTATGCGCCCGACGAGGTGATAGTGACCGGCATGATCCACGACCACCAGGCGCGGCTGCAGTCGTTCGAGATCGCCGCCGGTGTGCTTCAGGAACTGGCGGCCGGGCAGCGTGCCGCGCAGTAGCGCGCGGGGCCTAGCCGTCCTGCCCGCGCAGGCGCTCGGCGACGCGGCCTAGGTGGGCATGCATCGCCGCGCGCGCCGCATCCGGATCGCGGGCAGCGATGGCGTCGATGATAGCGCGATGCTCCTGCCGGGCGCGGTCGAGGTCGGCCTGGGTAAGCGCGCCGGCGGCCGCGAGCGCGGGCCGCATCCGCGGGATCATCAGCGGCCCCAGGTAGTCAACAAACTCCAGCACATAGGGGTTTCCCGTCGCCTCGGCCACGGCGCGGTGAAACTCGAAATCGGCACGCGCGGGCGCGTCGCCCTCGGGGATCTTCTCGAACCCGGCGGCGGCGTCGCGGATCGCGGCAAGCTGTTCGGGCGTGTGGCGCTGGGCGGCCATGGCGGCGGCCTCGGCCTCGATTCCCAGCCTCAGTTCCAGCAGCGCGACCACGTCGGCGCGGGTCGCTTCGGTGTCGGTGGGGATCTCGAACCGATCCGGTCGGGGCAGGGTGCGCGCCACGATCAGTTTCCCCTCGGCGTCGCGTTCGGCCAGCCCCATGTCCAGCAGCAGGTCGATAGCGCGTTCGGCGACGCGGTCGCCGGTCGCATAGGTCCG
>JBFHFG010000074.1:0-9099 GCA_041583815.1 Halovulum sp. | reverse complement strand
CCTCATGGTCCAGTACGGCGCGATTCGGACTGTCATCCCGATAGCGGCTGCCGTAGTCCAGCGCATGCACAGGCGCGGGAGCCGCGGCACAATCCTGCGGTGCAGGTCCATCCGCCGCGACCACCGGAGCCGTCGGCAGGACGATAGCCAGCGCCATCGCCAAGGCACAGTTCAGCCGTCTGACATCAGCCCCAGCAGGCGCACCAGACGGCTCGCCTGCTCGTCTCCGCCACGGGAGGCCTTTTCGAGCCATTGCATCGCCTCTCGCCTGTCGCGGGGCACGCCGATGCCATGCGCCAGCACCTGCCCCAATTCCCTCATCGCGGGGATGCTGCCGTTGTCGGCCGCTTTCTTCAACCATCTTGCCGAGCCTTCCAGGTCCTCGGCGCTTCGGGCGGTATCGCGCAGCAGCAGTCCCAGTTCCAGCATCGACTGCACATCGCCCGCATCTGCCGCGCGGCGGTACAGGTCGCGCAGGCTGATGATCGCGCCGATGGCATCGCGCACAGGCTCCGGCGCGACGCGGACCTGCGCCTGCACCCACCGCAAATCGCCCTTGTCCCCTTGCCGCAGCAGCGCCGACAGGTACCCGGCCGCCGCATCGGGCGCAAAGGTTTCCAGCGCGGGATCAGCCGTCAGGCGGTATAGCTGCCGATAGGCCGCGATGTCGCCATCCAGCGTCGCGCGGGTATACACCTCCAGCTCATCGGGGGCGCGACCGGCGCGATAGACTGCCATCTGCTCGTCGGTCAGGCGAAGCTTGGCCAGCACGTTTCCGTTTTCCAGCGCCAGCCCGATGCGCTGCCAGTGCAGCACGCCCTCGGCATCGCCAAGAACCGCGTGTGCATCCGACATTTCGATAATGTCCTTGGTGCCGCAGTTCATCAACGAGGCCGCCCGGTCGATGTAGTCGCGCGCTACATCCGGCGCGACGAACGGGATCGCGAACATCAACGCCAGGAAATCGCCGCGCTGCGCGATCTGCTCCGAGAATTCCCGGTACACGGCCTGCGCCGAACGTCGGTCGGCCTGCAGGCGGGCCAGCAGCCGGATCGCTGCGCCCTCGCCGCGGTTGCCTGCCATGGTCAGCAGGCGCTCGGCCTCGGCGGCGACCTCGGGATCGCGGCCTCCGGCCTCGATCAGGGCCACGGCCAGATCCAGCGCGCTGGCCGCGCCCGAGTGAAGATAGACGCGGCGCAGCAACTCGATCGCGCGGCGGCGATCGCCAACGCTTGCGGCCAGTTCGAACTCCAGCTTGGCGTATTCCTCGACCGCCTTTTCCGAACTGTCCAGACGGTCTGCCCAATAACGCAGCGCGTTCCGCGTGGACATCGGGTCCATCTGCACGCGCTGCGCGTGATTGGCCAGCGCCCCGGTCCGTCCGGCAAGCGCCTGCGACTGGATCCGTGCGATGATTTCGGGGGTGGCGAACCGATCCAGCCCCGAGATATCGGCCGGATCGACATAGACCGAGGCCGTGCCCGAAGCGCGATAGGCGCGCGCCCAATGCGCCGCAGGCCGCGCGGCCGGTGCGTTCGCCACGCGGCAGCGGTAGAACGCGTCAAGGTCGTCCATCGCGGCCTCGTCGCCAAAGCGCGACACCGCATCCGACAGCAAATCGACCGCACGGTCCATGCTGGACGGGTCCGCCCGATACCGCATCAGGATATCCGCAAGCATCCGCATCGCGGCGGGGTCAGCGCGGCGCACGGCCTCTTCCAGCAGGGGGATCGCCTCGGCCTCGCCAGCCCAGCGGCCGCGGCGCAGCAGAACTTCCTGCGCCAGTTCGGTAAAGATGCGGCCCGGTGCGGTGTCCATCCGCGCAATCTCGCGCAGGTATTCCATGTACAGGCTATCCCGCGGCGGATGCCGCCCCTGAACCGCCAGCGGCAGTTCCAGCATGGCCGCAAGCGAGGGGCGCGCCCGTGCCCGGCCCGGGGCGAAGCGCAGCATGTCGCGCAGCTGTACCTCGTCAACCGCGTCCGAACCTTGCTGCCGCGCCGCCGCATCGCCGTCGGGGCGCTGGCTTCCATCCAGCGCGATCCCCAGGTAGTGCATAAGTTCGGCGTTGTCGCGCTCGACACCGCTGTTGCCCAGGTGATGCTCGACCACCCGCCAGGCGGCATCGCGCCCGCCCATATCCGCGGCAAACTTGCGCCAAGCATAGGCGATCTGCGGATTTGGAGCGACCAGCCCGCCATCGTCGTATTCTCGGGCGATCCGTTCCACGCGGCGACAGACCGACTCGTTCATCTGCCCCAGCATTCCGCTGAACGCCAGTGTCGCAGTCAGGTCCAGGGGCGCTTCCCATTCGGGCACCGGTTCCCCCGCCAACTGGCGCCGCGCGATCATCATCAGCGCGTCGGGATGCCCGGCAAAGGCGGCCTCGCGCACGATGTCCCAGGCAAAATCCGGGTCCGGCCCCGCGCCGATCCCGGTCAGATAGTACTGCGCCACGGTCAACCGCTGGGCGGTCGAAAGCTCTTCAATCCGCGCGCGAAGCTGCGGCACAAGGCCGGCGGCGTTCAACCTGCCCAGGCGGCCCGCGTCGATGTGCAATTCCACCCGCGCCAGCAGTTCCGACATCCCGGCAAAGCCTTCGTCCAGGCCCGCCCTGCGCGAGATCAGCGCATCGATGAAGTCGAACCAAAGCACCGCGTCGTCGCGCTGATAGCGACCGATGTCGGCAGCAAGAAACGCGAGCCGCTGCACGTCGGTCAGTTCGTCGGCGCCCGCCCCCCCGGCCTGCCCGGTTTCGACGTCCTCCGGCGCCGGGGCCACGCACAGCGCCCTCGGCTCGATCTCGGGCGGCATGAACGCCAGGTCGAGCATCCGCGGCTGCGCCCCGACCGGGCTGGCGTGCAGCGTGGCCAGGGCGGCGGCAAGAACACAGGTCAGCAGGCGCATCGGCTTATCCCTCGGCGCTGACGGGGCAGACCGACAGGGCCACCCCGGCGCCGGCGGGAGCCGGCAGGTCAATCTCGACATCCGTCACGGGCCCGGTCCAAAGCCCGTCCACCGGAACATAGAACCGCCCGGTCAGCACCTGGCCGGGCTGGCGGACCACCGAACGGCTGCGCGCGCGCCCCATGGCGGTCCGGAAGCGAAAGGTCACCCGATCGATCCCGGCACTGTCGGTATCCAGGAACAACGTGTGCGCCTGCCCCTGGTCCAGCGCGGTCAGATCCGCCAACAGCCGTTGCCGCCCCCCTTGCACCTCAAGCGCCAGGGGCAACCGGCACGCGGCAGAGGCCGCCGCGGTCAGCTCGCGCAGGGGTTGGTCGCCGAACTGCGCCAGGTTGTTCTGCACCGGGTTCTCCCACACCAGAACAGCCGGGCGATCCTCGCTGAACTTGGGGGAGGTCATGTACGAGGCGATCGCGCCATAAGCGCCGCCATCGGGTAGCGAGAACTGGACAACGTCCATCCCGGTGAGTTCCGACAGGAAACCGGCGAAATTCACCTCGCGCGGGGCCGTGATGCCCGTGCCCACCAGCGCGATGCGGCCCGCACTCTGCCGGGCGCCGAAGATCGCACCGGCCCCGTCACCACCCGCGTCATCGACGACACTGGTGCGGAACGCCCGTGTCCGCACCGGGGGCAGCGTCGCCGCGCAATGGCGCTGCAGCATCACCCGATGATGCGAGTTCAGGTCCCGCTCGCCCGTGGGCACGGTCACGAAGGTCTTGCGGCCGCGCCTTTCGGGCCCCAGGGCCGACCCTATCGCGGCGGCGATGGCCTTGCTTGCCGCGCGCGCGCCATCGGCGGTCAGGCGGGGATCGGTTCCAAAATAGGGCCGTCCATCGGGACCCAGCGACCGAAACGCACGCCGCAGGTTCACCGTGGTCACGCCCGCGCCCTGCAGGCGGGCGATCATGTTCTCGTAGACGGTCGCCGCGACTTCAGGGTCGTAGCCGTAATCTGCTGCCTCGGCGGGCAGATATTGCGGCATGCCCAGGCTTTTCGTCGGGACCGGGACATAGACCAGCCGTGTCCCCGTCGCTTCCAGCGCACGGGACAGGCGGGCCAAGTCTGCCACGGATTCGTCCGTGAAGGGGTGGGTCATCTGCAGGTCGGGGATCAGCGGGTAGAAAACGCCGTCCCGGCCCTCGACGCTGGCGACCTGCGGTGCGGTCGCCAGCCCCTCGCACCCATAGGCCGACCTGACCTGCGCCCCCGCCCCCGCCGCCGGGACCAGAAGCGCGGCTGCCAGAAGAAGCGCCTTGCGAACCGTGCTCATGCCAACCTGCCGATCGTCTGCCCTGTGGTTCTGCCGCATCGGGACGCCGCCCTGCCTAACGCGCGCATGGCGTCGGCGGACGTTCTGCCTGCCGCCCGCCGCCTGCCGACACCAGCATCGGCGTGACGCCCTTGAGATCCTGCGCGATCAACCTGCTCTGCCGTGCGATGTCGCCATGCAGGAAACGCGGAAACTGGTGCGAGAAATCGTTGCCCGCCAGGAACACGTTCCCCGCCGTCGCGGTCGAGATCCCCGAGCCGTTCGCCGCCATCACGTTGCCCTCCAGGTAGGTCAGGTCATCCTCGCCCTGCGCCGAAACCCAGATGCCGGCGCTGCTGTTCGCCACCGCCCGGTTGCCCAGAAGCCGCGTATCGCGACTGGCCCGGACCTCGATCCCCTTCTGGCGGTTGTCGAGGACGATGTTGCGCGACACCAATGCGCAATCGGCGCGCGCGATCTTTATGCCGCCCCCGTCACGATGCCAGACCAGATTTTCCGTCAGATCAACGGCATGGCTGCTGTCGTCGATCACGATTCCGGACCGACGCCCGCCCAGGACGAGGTTCCCGCGAACCGTCGCCCTGGCAGAACCGTCGGTCAGCCGGATGGCATTGTTCGGGATGCCGTCGTGAAAGATGTTCCCGCGAATGACCGCACCGGTCGCCCCGCTCAGCACCATCGCCCGGCCGCGCGCCCGGCGGATGCGGTTGTTGACAACCTCGACCCCCGACACGCCCGCGATCGACAGCGACACCAGGTCGGAAAAGCGGTTGCCCCGGATCACGCTGTCGCTTTCGGCCATCGACAACCCGTTGCCCAGAACCGAAAACCCCGAAAACTTGGGCGACAGTCCGAAGCCCAACCCGGTCAGGACCGAGTCTTGAATCTGAACCGCGCCACCGCCGATGGTGGTGACGAAGGGCACGAACCTGGCGCTGGTCGAAGACGGCCCGCCTACCGTCGAGACCGCGGCACCTGTGGCCCCGAACAATCCCATGTTGATAACGAACGCCCCGTCCGGCCGGCTGAGCCGCAGGTGTTGCCCTTCACTCAGGCTAAAGGAGGCACCGGGCAGAATCACCAACGGCACCCGCAGGTCGAACATGCCGGGCGCCGTCATGCCGCCAGGGATGTCGTATAGGTCCAGGAACAGATCGATGTCGGCCAGCACAGCCTCGCCGCTGCGCACGACCAGCGCCCGGGGGCGTCCCGTCTCAAGGGCCGAGCCCTGCGCCGCGACGATCACGTCGTTATCGCCCGGACCGAACGCCTGCGCCATCATCGCAAGTGCTAGTCGGGCATCCATGACCTCGATCTCGACCGGGTCGCCGGTCGCAAGCATCTGGTCGGCACGGATCGGCGTCACCTCGGTCGGCGTGGCAAGTGGTTCGACAAGACCGACCTTGCGCAACAGCGCAGCATTGCTGAGCCGGTCATTCGTCGGGTCCGCAAGCTCTGCTTCCAGCGTGCGCAACAGGGACCGCAGTTCGACCCCGACTGCCGCTGGCGACGCGGCCGCGCCCTGCGCCAGAAGAAGCAAGGCAATCAGCAGCAATTTGTCTAAAACTTTAGGCATAGCGCACGGCTGCGACGTCCTGATCCAGGGCGCCACCCGCGGCATTCGCCATGTGCAGCACCTCGACCGGTTCGTCGGTGTCGTTCAGAACGCGCGTTTCGATTGCCGGATCCAGCACCGTCCGCTGGCCCGTTTCCAGGCTTGCGACGCCATCCGCGCCCGACAGGCACACCCGCCCCTTGGTCACGACCAGTTCGGCCCCAGGAAGCGGACGGATGCCGACCGACGCGCCGGGATTTATGGTCAGCGAGGACATGCTGAAATGATCGCTGGCGACCATTTCCTTCACGCTGCCCCACTCGCGCATAGTGCTCAGGTGCCGTTCGGCCTCGACCCGCTGCTGTGCCTTCAGATGCTCCGCCACCTGCTTGACGCTTTGACAATGGCCGACGCGGGCGACCAGCAGCGCGTCATCGGTATCGATCACGATCACGTCGCTCATGCCAACGACGGTGACCAGACGGCTGTCGGACCGGATCATCGAATTCTGCGTCTCGAGCGCCAGTACGTCGCCCTGAAGCACGTTGCCCTGGCGGTTCCGCTTCGAGATGCCGTACATCGCGGTCCAGCTGCCGACATCGCTCCAGCTGACGTCCAGCGGGCACAGCGCGATCCGGTCGGTGCGTTCGAACACGACACTTTCCGTCGCGCCCGCACTGGCCCGGCCAAAGCTGGCGTGGTCGATCATCAGCCCGGCGGGCGACCGTGTCGCCGCGTCCATCGCCTGCTCGACGCTGGCGACCGTCTCGGGGTCGAACTTGCGGTATTCGGCGACGATCGTGGCCGCCGTGAACAGGCTGATACCCGAGGCCCAGTAGGCGTCACCGCTTTCGACCAGTTCCCTTGCCCTGTCGACCGGCGGCTTCTCGACGAAGGCATCCACGCTGTGCAGCCCCGGATGGCGCTCGATCTCACCGCCGTCGGTGATATAGCCGAAGCCCGTTTCCGCGTAGCGCGGCGTGATGCCGAAGGTGACGATCCGCCCGTCGCGCGCGGCAGGAGCCATCGCCAGGATCGCCTCGTTGATGTTGCCCTCGATCACGTGATCGGCGGGAACCACCAGGATCAGGGCATCGGGATCACGCGGCAACAGGTGCAGCGCGGCGGCCAGCACGGCGGGGCCGGTGTTTCGGCCCATCGGCTCGCACAGGATGTCGGCCTGGCACTGGATCTGCTCAAGCTGGTCAAACACCGTTCGCGCGTGTCGTGCGCCGGTCACGACGATGGGCGCGGCAAAGCCGTCACCCCGGTGCCGCTGCACGGCCGACTGGAAGAACGTAAGGGAACCCTGCCCCGCAACCTGCTGGAATTGCTTGGGGCTTTGCACACGGGATACCGGCCACAGCCGGGTACCGTTGCCACCGCAGATGATAAGCGGATTGATCGTGGTCATTGCTGTCCTCCGAGAAACGGAATCGACCCGCCGAAAATCGTGCTGGCCAACCTGATCCGGGCAGTCTTGCCGATGTCCTCGACGTCGAGATCGCCATCTTCGGCGATCATGGTGATCGGCAGATACAGATCGCCGCGCGCGGCGGCCGCATCCGTTGCCGATGACAGGACGACCGAAACAGGCACGGATCGCCCATCGCTCAGATCCAGAAAGACCTTGTCCCCACCCATGGCTTTCGACACCCCTTCGACGCTCATAAGCGACTCCACCCTGACGTTAACGCTAGAGTCGAAAATGGACAAAATTGGGTCCCCGGGAAGAACAGTGGCGCCTTCGAAAATTCCTTCCACAACAGACACTTCACAGTCACAAGGCAACTGGAAGTTCAAAACATCGCCACTATTCGCGCTGATCGAGTAAATGACTTCTCCGGCCCCGGCAGACGTATTCAGATACGTGATCTGACCGGCGCTGGTCGCACGCATTTCGTCACCCGCACGGGTGATGAACGCAGGCCTGGCCTCGTAGCTTTGGGTATAGCGCTGGAACAGCGTGTGACCGGCCACGGCGATCAGCGCCAGCGACATCAGGATCACCGCGAAACTGCGGACATAGCCACGACCCCGGCCCTGAGCGCCCCCCTTCGGTTCCTTTGGCTTGGTCGGGCCGGAATAGGCCATCATCGAGCCGAGCGACACGAAATCCCCGGCGATGAAACTGTTCAGGATATAGCGCAGCTGCGGCAGGTGCGGCCCGGTCGGATCGAGGAACCGGATCGTCAGTTCGCCCTTGCCCGGCGTTTGCGCGACCGAGACTTCGGGATACAGGCTGATCGAGAAATCCTGAAAATCGAATGCAAAGCGCGCGACATGGCGACTAGCCAGCAGGGCCGGGTCCAACTGGGCCGGCGCGGCCACCTGAGCCGCCGCGATGGACAGGCTGCGCCCCTCGAACCGGGCATCACCAACCCAGACGCTGAACGGGATCGGAACGACCGGATGCTCTTTCTCGAAGGCGAACCCCGGCGGAACGTCCCGCCCACGGTCCGCCATCAGGGGCGGTTCTTCGACGATATCGGTTCTGACGGCGCGCACGGGAAACCTCACACCTTGATAAGAAACATGATGCCGATGGTCAGCCAGACCAACGCCAGCGCGTGATGAAGCGCCGAGTCCGCCGCACGCAGCCGGTCGGCCAGGGCCGAGACGGTTCCGGCCGCGCCACCAGTGGACTGGCGAGTCCATTTCTGCTTGTCGAGGCGGAAGAAGACGAAGGTCTTAACCAGCGCACCCGCGATCTGGCCAAAGTACAGCAGCGGCGGATGCGTGATCGGGAACCAGGTCCGGCAGAAGATCGAGATGATGGCGCAGAACACGTACCGGGTCACCATCACCCACGCGATGTAAAGCGGGATGATCGCCGGCGTCTCGAACACCGCCGTCAGGGTGACGGTGATCGGCCCGACAAGGGTCGTCCACATCGACACGCGCTGGTCAAGGATCGACCACCATGTGAAAAGACCGATCTTGCGCGGGCTCTGGCGCAAAGCACGTCCGTTGGTCCGCATCATGTTGCCGAACCAGCGGACCATCAGCGTCCGCGAACTGTCCAGGAAGGTCGGCTTCGGCTGTGTCTCCATCGACCAGGACCGGACATCGGGCAGATAGGCGGTCTCGTACCCGTTCTTCAGCAGCCAGTACCAGGTGGACTTGTCGTCCCCGGTCAGGAACTTCACACGACCCAGACGCCAGTGGTCCAGGTAGTCGTCTTTGATCGCCGAGATGAACTCGGGGTCGGTCGCAAGATCGGCGCGGAACACCGACATGCGCCCGGTCAGCGTCAGCACCCGGTTGCTGAGCCCCATCGAGCACATCATCATCTGGCGCTGGT